>DATHUN010000217.1:0-3628 GCA_035462205.1 Anaerolineales bacterium | reverse complement strand
ATTTGGCATGGATATCCTCTAGGTGTAAATTGTCATCCTGAACGAAGCGAAGGATCCCGCCGCGAGGCGGCGAGACTCTTCGGTCGCAAAAACCGCTCCCTCACACCGCCCCGGTGCTCTTCGGGGAGTGACATAATCATTATCTACGGTACATAGGGCGGCATGTTCATCACCTGAAATTTGCCGTCCGCGTTGCGTATCACCGTAAATTCGAACTGCGAGACGGGTGGCATTTCGGTCTCATTCGCACCGCAACACGGACCGAGTACGAACCGGCTACCATCCGGGTTGTTGAATTCTACCTGAAAGATGTACGAGTCGCCGACCTGCTGCTTAAATGTTGTCGAACGTACTTCGAGACATTGTAGAAGCTGGTGGTCGCAAGCCCAGGTCCACAACGCAAGATGATCGTTGGCGTCAATGTCGGGATTGAATACCTGTAACTGTTCGTAGTCACCGCCAAAAAGTGGAACGGCATCCGTGTAGTTCTTGGTATGCAACAGGGTTAGAAAATTGATCAAGGTATTGTTTGCTTCACTTGCCGTGGATGGCAGCGATGTTTCTGCTGGTGGTGTGCCAACAAATCCAGAAGAACAGCCCATCAACACCAGTGTAAAAACGAGGACAACTACTCGTTTCACTAGAATAAGCCCTTTGCAATTCCACCGTCCACGCTCATCATGACGCCATTGACGAAAGATGCAGCAGGGGAGACCAGGAAGACGGCAACATTGGCAAACTCCTGAGGCTGCCCCAGGTGCCCCAATGGAATCTCGGTGATTTGTTTGGCGATTTCCTCCTCCACGGTGGTCTTGCTATTTTCAGCACGGAATTCCATCAGCTGCTGTACGCGCTCGGTCAAGGTCCAGCCCGGCAGGATGGAATTAAAACGAATCCCATCCTTGCCAAGTTCCAGCGCCAAAGACTTGGTTAAACCGACTGTCGCGGCACGTACGCTGTTGGATAGGATCAAATTCAGCGCAGGCTGCTTTACTGTGTAGGAAGTCAAGGTCAACACGCTCGGCGCCTCCGATTTGCGCAAATGGGGCAGCGCGGCACGGATCAAGCGCACATGGCTGAGGAACGAGGTGTCTACTGCTTTTTGCCATGTCGCATCATCAAAGATTTCAAAGGAGCCTGCCGGAGGGCCGCCAGCATTTGTGATCAGGATATCAAGCCCGCCCAGCGATTCAACTGCGGACTTGATCAGTGCCTCAGCAGCGGTTTCATCGCTCACGTCTCCGGTGACACCGAACGCCTGACTTGCCGTCGCCGCGGCAATTAATTCTGCTGCAGCTTTGACCTGTTCCTCGTTGCGGCTGTTGATGACGACGTGACATCCCTCGCGTGCGAGCGTCATGGCAGTAGCAAAACCGAGCCCGCGTGAGGAAGCAGCAACAAATGCACGTTTCTCTTTGAGACCTAGATCCATAGGAGCCTCCCAATTTATATAATGGTAACAGATTTCCTTATTAACCAGGAAAGCCACCGAACATAGACGAGAGTCTACTCAGTGGCTTTCCTTGAAGGTCAGCTCTTTTTGCTAGGGAACCAGCAATACCTTGCCCTTGGATTGCCGTCCCTCCAGATAACGGTGTGCTTCGGCAACCTCTGTTAATGGAAAGGTTTTATCGATCCGCACTTTCAATATGCCCGTTGCCAGCCAGTTGAATACCGCGTTCACTCTTCCAAGCAGTTCACCGCGGTCCGCGGTGTAATGCCCCAGGTATGGTCGAGTCAAATACAGGGAACCTTTGGCATTCAACACTTGCGGGTCGATGGATGGGACAGCGCCGGACGAGGCGCCATATAGAACCATCATGCCACGGCGCTTGAGACAATTCAGGCTCTGATCGAAAGTATCTTTTCCGACCGAGTCATAGACCACATCTACGCCGGCGTTATTTGTCAGGCGTTTGACCTCGGACTCAAAGTCTGTCTGGGTATAAAGAATCACGTCATTGGCGCCAGCTTCGCGCGCGATGGCTGCCTTTTCCTCATTCGACACGGTTCCAATCACTCGCGCGCCGCAGTGCTTGGCGACTTGCACGAGGAGCTGCCCGGTTCCGCCTCCCGCGGCGTGAATCAGGGCGGTTTCCCCTTCCTGAAGCGGGTACGTGCTGAAGGCCAGGTAGTGAGCCGTGATGCCTTGTAGCATTACCGCGACCGCCTCCGAGGCATCCACATTTTCGGGGATGCGGATCAGCCGCCAAGCGGGGACGATCGCATATTCACCATAGGATCCTTGTACACTGGCATAAACGACATGGTCGCCGACCTGGACATCTTTCACATTCGGACCCACCGCATCGACAACGCCCGCCGCTTCCTGGCCGAGCGTGAACGGCAGCGATCCCTGATAACGTCCGATCCGTTGGTAAATATCGAGGAAATTCACTCCAATGACTTCGATCTTGAGGCGGGCTTCTCCCTCGCCAGGGTCTGCCAGGGGAATATCCACGATTTTCAATGCCTCCAGACCCCCGAACTTTTCAACTCGGACAGCTTTCATATAGTTGCTCTCTTGAATTAGTGTGCAATGCAGGATGAAACATCGTAATTGAAGGGTATCCCGCCGCACAAAGGTTAGAAAATTGCATCCTCGCGCCATGCCACTTCACAATCCATACAATGATAGTAGGCGGTCGGTGCAAACGCAATGATTTCGACAAGTAAAGGTTTTTTAATCATTCATTTTTCCAATCAACATTAAACAAAAACGCCTCAGAGCAGCACTGTACTCAATGGCGCATCTCTACTTACAGCCACGGCAATCTCAAATCGCCTGGTCAGGATAGAAATCCAAATTTTTCGATCCAATGACGATTGACATTTGCAACCTCATGCAGAGGAAACACTCTCGACGGCTTGTCAACAATTCGTCGGTGATGGAGCTATAAAGTGATTTTACAAACCAACGGATTAAAAGTCAAATCGAAATTTAATACTTGATTTAATAGCACTCATTCTGCTGCAGAGGAATGCTCGCTGCGAGCGGCCAGCTCAACCGGTAATAAAGAGGCATACACAAAGTCGGCAACGGGGGTGGGGATACCCAGCTCACGTCCTTTGCGACCAATCACGCCGACCATCGATTCGAGTTCAGTCCTGTGCCCTGATTCTACGTCCAACTGCATGGACGGTTTGATGTGTGGGGCAGAATGATCGATGAATTCCAGCGATTTTTGCACGACGTCCAGGTCGAGCAGCACACCCTGGGCATGCGCGAGGGTTGTCACTTCCTGCATAATATAGGAGAGTAGGGCACGGGTCTCTGGGACAGCCCGGTAGCCTCCCATTGGCAGCCGGGTCAACGAACCAAAACTGCTGACCGCCGAAATGAAGACAAACTTCGTCCATAGCACTTTTTGAATATTCTCCGAGATTTCGACGTTAATTCCTGTGGATTCCAATATTTTGTAAATGGATTGGATGCGTTCCGATGTCCCACCGCCCAACTCACCCAAGACGATCCGGCGAAACTGGGAGATCTGCTTGATAACTCCCGGTGCCTCCACCGCGGACGAGAGCCAGGTCGCGCCTCCCACGAGATGCCCCATCCCAATGACCTGTCCAATCCGCTCGGCCGCGTCGATGCCGTTCTGCAGGCTCATCACCACCGTCTGCG
>DATHUN010000216.1:0-6714 GCA_035462205.1 Anaerolineales bacterium | reverse complement strand
AATGGTAGCATATAGTTAATTGTCCCGTGGTCGTAGTTCGGTCGTAAAACTGGTCGTAAGCGGTCACAGGAAGTTACATTTTGTTGAGCAGGCAAAGATTCGGAGACGGCCGACCACTTCCTACCGGCCCTAAAACTGCCTGGAGATTCAAGCACTCCAAACTTGTAATAATCAGCGCGGATCAGGGACCAACGTAGGTTTGACGACGAGCTTCAAATGCATCAAAGAAATAGGCGCCGCGTGTGCCACTGTCAATGCCGGATACTGCTCCCCACTGGATACGATCGATACGCCGCGTATCGTTATCTATACCAGTGAGACCGGCGCGCGGGTTGCCGCCATCGATCCAAAATGTCAGTGCTCCATTGTTTGCGCCGCTGGCCGTGGAGGCGCGCCAGTCTATCTCAATGAAATGAGGTGCATCGCTGATGGAGAACCAGCTGCTGCTCGTCCAGCTATTGCTGTCATTGCGTAGGGCGCTCCGGAGTTGATAGCTGCCTTTCGAAAAACGAAGTTCGATCCGCAGAACGAGTGTGGATGTAGATGTGTAACCGTAGAATAAGTAATGGGCATCGTTACTTGCCATCGTGATCGAATTCGGGTCGAAATAGAAACGGGCGCGATAGTGAGCTTCGGCATTCGGTGAATCGTCGGTGACGTAAATCGCATTGTTGTCGTCAATCACAGCCTGCAAACCGTAAATGCCGTTCAGCACCGCGCCGGCATTTACATTCAAGTCCCCGGCATTTGTCACGCTGCCTGACCAGGCGGAAAGATTGCCGGATTCAAATCCGTCGCTGAAGATCAGGTCAGAAGTGGATGTGGAACTTGCGGTCGGAGTTCTCGTCATTGTTGGAGTAAACGTTAGGGTTCTCGTTGGTGTAGAGGTAACTGTAGAAGTTGAAGAAGCGGTTGCTGTTGGTGTCGCTGAATGGGTCGGTGTGGATGTTGATGTTGATGTTCCAGTATCACCTGGCGTGGCCGTCTGCGAAGCTGTGGACGACGCGGTTGCGGTGCTAGTTGGTGTCACTGTACTGTCTGAAGTGGAAGTTGCAGTGCTCGTTTCGGCTGGTGTTGGAGTCTCGGTTGGCATTCGCGTTGCCGTTGCTGTCCATGTTGACGTTGGTGTAATTGCAGAACCTAATGCATACGTATCAATCATCTCGCCCGTGCGAGTGATGAACTTGAAGATCATATAAGTAGAGCTGGCTTCGACCAGCATGGCGCCATAGTCGCCGGTGTAGCGAACCTCACTGCCCGGCACAGGAGTTGTGAAGGCATAGAGGGAGTCGCCGCCTAGACCATTTACAAAATAGGGAAAGCCATTGAGGAGGATGCGCTCATAGTCATGATCATGGCCCGATAAGACTACATCGGCTCCCCAGGCTTGATAGGGCCACTGCAGGTCCAGGTTTGAGCCGTGCATCGACCCAGACGAATAAGGCGCATGGTGCAGGGCAACCACGTTCCAGGCAGAAGAGGACGCCGCCAGTTGGGTCCTCAACCATTGCGCTTGCGTGGATGTGCTTTTGTTTCCATCCGGTTCACGGCTGTCGCTGTCAATGACAAAGAAATGCACCGGTCCCCAGACAACATCGTAATAGCGCTCGTTCCCGGGCAGCGTGAAGTAATCTTGATATGCTTGGACGCTGCCTGTATCCCAGTCATGATTGCCCAGCGTAGGCCAGAAACGATTGCTCGTCGCGCCGGCTCCATAGGCTCCCACATACGGGGAAATGAAGTCGTGATAATACTGGCCGATATTTTGATCGATGGTCGTTGCTTCGCCAAGCGGATAATTGTTGTCGCCGACGGTAATGACGAAGTCCGGGTTCCAGCTTTTGATGCGGTTGGCGACATCTGCTTCCTCCCGGCTGTGGTCCCCGTAATCGCCGACGACGGCAAAGCGGATGACACCGGCCGGTACAGGCGTGAACGAAGGAGTCGGCGTCAGCGTGGGAGGCGGTGGTTCGGCGGGACCAATATAGGTCTGCCGCCGCGACTCAAAAGCATCGATATAAAATGTACCGCTTGTGCTGGTGATGGACAGTGTCGGCGCCCCCAGCCTGACCTTCTCGATTGTGTATGTACTGTTGTTGATGCCCGTAAGGCTGCCCTGCTGTGTGCCGTCGATCCAGAACGTAAGATGCCCATCGTTGCTCCAGTCCACTTCGACGTAGTGCTTGGCATTCGAAATATTGACATAGGGCGTGTTGGTGAAGGTGACCAACTGGCTGTCGTACGCACGGGCGCGTAATTGGTAGGCTGTGTTGCTGCGGTTGAATTGGATTGAGAACACGATCTGGTTGCTCGCATCGAGTCCCTGTAGCAAGGTGATGTTATTCCCGCTTGCCATGGAGATCGAATTGGGATTGAAATAGAAGCGTGCCCGGTAGCGTGGCTCGGCGCTTGGAGATTCATCCCGGACCAGCATGGTTGTCGTATTCGTGAACGTCGCTTGCATGCCAAAGCCGCCCGAAAGCGCCGCGTCGGGGCTGACACGTAGGTTGCCGCCATTTGTGGAGCTTGCCGTCCAGGCGGAGAGACTGCCTGACTCGAATTCATCCGCAAAAATCAAATCGGATGCCGCAGCAGCCCGAATATGTACATAGCCCGCCAGTATAATGATGGCAAGAATCCAAATTTTGACTCGCATGAGGCGCATATTGTACTTCTCCCTTTTATCCCCTAACATGATTATAAAAGGTGCGCCATTCCTGAGCGGCTAAAGACAATTTATTTCCAAACCAAATTATTATGGGCTCTTTCGTTTGTCTTCCCATTGCAGCATCAGAACAGAAATTGGACTTCGTTTAGTTCCTGCTCTTAATTGTAATTCTAACAGAGATGTCCTTTTGTGAAACAGATTTGTTTTGTACTAAGGCGTTGCTGCAAAGTACGCGTTTTGACTGTAGCCACAACGACCGCCGAAGCACGTAGTTTCACGCATATAGATCTACGATGATGCAACACCAAACTGGGCCGTCGCAAATGCTGCTCCAGTCTCTCATAAACATCGTCAGATACGGAAAGTCCGGTTCCGGTGTGGGCTCAGAGAACCAGCGCGTATTCTTTATTGGGTCGGAGAGGGCTGTGGTTACCTGTGTTATAGCAAATTGGACGGGTAAATATGTAGGAAAAGGGAAGATCTCATCCCCTGATCGATAAGTAAAAAGGACTCTCTTTGGAAGGCAATTACATGTCTTCCAGGGTAGGAATTAAATTGTGTTCATGACGCCTGCCGTGGCAGATTTAGAAGTCAATTTCCTTTCCGGTCAACATTGAAACCGTCCTGATTCATTTTTGAATTTTCCTTCCTGTATTTTGTATTTGAAACAGCTGTCCAGAGGGTGCCTCTGTTAATAACTCTCTATACAGTAATTCAATTTCTTTAAACATGCGCTGGCGAGAAAACCGTGCGGAAGATTGCTTTGCATTCATACCCATCGCATAACATAATTCATTATTGTTGAGCAAGTCGAGTATTCGATCAGCCATTTCCCGGGGCTGGCGTGGTGTCACGAGATACCCTGTTTCCCCATTGATAATCACATCCCGGGCGCCATCTATATCATTGGTGACGATTGGCTTGCCTGCACTCATGGCCTCTTGAAACACGACGGGCAAACCTTCCCATAAGGAACTCAACGCGGTCAGGGTCAAGGTAGGCAGGATTTTGTGGATGTCATTCCGGTAACCCAAAAGGAAAAATCGATTGGCAAGATTAAGATCATTAATTAGGCGTTCACATTCAGATCGCAACGAACCATCTCCTGCAATTAGGAATTGAACCGTTGGATACTCCTGTAACACCATCGCCGCTGCTCGAATGAAGTCCAGTGGGTTTTTTTGTTTATCCAAACGTCCAATCATCCCAACAATCTTGCAGTCCGCATCCAACCCTAGTTCCGAATAGACCTTTAGTCTATCAATAGGTTGTTGAAAACTTTCTACATGAATCCCATTGTATATCAGGGCAAATTTATCTTCAGGACATATTCGATAAGCAAGCCCTTTTTCGATGGTTGGCCTGGATACCGCGATCATACGCTTAGTAAATCTTGCACAAAATCGCTCAAGAGCAAGATATAACATTCGCACTTTTTTTGACATGTCCTCTTGTATTCCCCAGCCATGAACATGATGGACAATCACGGGAACCCGAGCTGTTACGGCTGCCAATCGTCCAATCACCCCTGCGACAGAGGAATGCGTGTGCACGATATCGTACTTTTCCTGGCGTATATGGGCATGAAGCTCCAAGATAGATCGAAGGTTAAGCCAGGGATTTATACGATTTACTAAAGTTGGGATTATTTTTATGGGAATTGCTCGCTCGCTTGCCAGGTACGTCAAGTCAATTTCATTCTCGGGAACCGGGCCTACAGCCAAGTGTGCCTCAAAATCAGGATGAGAATGGAAATAACTTGCGATATCCAATACCACATTTGTATCACCACCAATTGTCAAGCGGGTGATGACCAACAGAATGCGTATCTTTTCTCTTGATTCAGGCGACACATCGGAAGTGTTCCCCGACCTATTTTGTTGAGTATCCTTCTTAAACGGAACTAACTGCTTCAACAACAGGTAAGGCTGTTTCCAGGTAGAGTTCATGATTTATATTGCGTTCCAAATCGCATTTTTGACTTCAAGAACTGTCTGATCCAGTGGTTGATCGGTACTGATCTTACACACCGGTGTATTGCCAAAATTCGGATTGGAAGTTTGGGAATGCCGAAGACGAACATAATCTTCAGGTTCTTCTTTGCCTCGAGTCTTATTCCTCATCAATGCTACCTCCATAGGAACACTTAAGGAGATAACCAGATCTGGCAGAGGTATTTCCTGGTAAAGGCGCTTCTCGATACGAGCGAGGAGATGCCGAATTGGGTAACGATTTGATGAGATCGCAAAATTTTGGAGTTGGGAACCATCAGGAGCTTCCTTATCCAAGGAAGGGTAACGATCACAAAGTATGATGCTACCGTTGGACGCGCGAGAATATGCTCGGGTGAGCAAAGCGCGGCGGTCATAGGCAAGCAGGACGGACCGAATCCCAAAAATCAGTGGAAACACCTCCTGTGATTTTTGGGATTGCTCCTTCGCGACACGCGAAGTTTCTACTTGATTTGATCGATATGTTGGAAGGAGGTATCGCAAAGCCGGTAACAGAAAGTTGGGAATCAGGGTCAGCACGGTCGATCTGGGTTTTCCAGCATGGATTTGTTCTACGACAAGGTGCTCTCCTAGCCAACGTTTGGCTTCCGCGAGGAGCGTAGATTTGCCGGTCGCTTCCGGGCCGACGAATGCGATGACGGCACCGCCAGATTGGGGAATCATTCCCCTTTGATAGCGCGTCAAGCGTCGAAACAGCATGATGGATAATTTTTGCAGCCCACTTAATGAAGCCCAGAGCGCCGAATGCCTGGAATAAATTCGAAGAGCGGAGCGGAGTCGCAGGCCTAGGATGATACGGCGAATAAGCGGTGCCGGAGATGATAAAGCTGTGATACATTGGGAAAACAAGCTGACATCTACGGAAGGCAACCAGCAATTTATCAGTTCAATGGATTGATCCATCGATCCGGCTTCCAACAGCCATTCAATTTCCGGCCTTACGTGTTTCCAGTCTCTGGCGAGCAACATAAGTTCAACCAGGGATGTATGTTTCAACATCATCCTCAATGTAAAAACAACAAGCTCAGCGATTTTGGTTGGCAACCGGATGGAATATTCTTCCCGTATATTTTGTAACAACATTTTTTCGATTGGGAAATGAAAGTTTTTTGCTAAGCTCTCGCCAGTGATCACCTGGAAATAGGCATGAACATGAACTAGAATACCTGTTTCGTTGTCCATCCCAAAATAGTGCTCTGATGCTGGAAACGATTCACCCACTTGCATGTTGGCAGGACGAAAAGACAATTGAGACATTGTGATCCTGAACGAATTGGCATCCTTTCGATGAATCAGCAGATCAACATCTGTTTGGCCGAATAGAACCTCGGCAAGCGATGAATTGCTTTTCCAATGACAATATTCTATGCCATTGTCGTTCAATTCTTGAACAAGCTGTTGAATTTTAGCAACATGTTTTTCGGGTTTCATTTCTCTTTCCCTAGAGTTGGCGCCAGATGATTTAGAATCATCTGAGAAATATCCTCTACAACCTTGCTATATCCTTGCTCGGCAAAATCGAGGCTTTCTACGACCAAAAGTCGACAACGAGTATTTTCTGCTTTGACCAGCTGATCAAATAATCTCACCGCACTGTTAGCATATTTTTTGGTCTGCGCCAAATCCTGTTTGTTTATTTCCCGTGGGGCATCCACTCGTTGAAGTGTCCGCCTGACTAAGGTGTCAACTGATGCACGAACATATATGATCAGATCTGGTAGGGGCAGCAATGTAGTGAACCTAGCAATCTCCTCCGGGGCATAGGATGCCTCCGTAAATACAAACATATGTGCTGCGAGAATCGGTCCTTCGTCCACCAGGATAATGCGATCATTGCTATAACGGCTCATGATTTCGTACATACCAAGCTTGCGCTCCAGGCTTCTTAAATTATTGATAGTCCTGAGTGAAAATCGGGTATTGCGCAAAAATAGATGGATCGTGTGTTGTATGAATTTCCTGTACTTAAACAGCGAGCCAATAAAGAATGGGAAAGCAACCAGCTCCTGTATTAAATTCTGGATGGTAGGATTT
>DATHUN010000215.1:0-8906 GCA_035462205.1 Anaerolineales bacterium | reverse complement strand
AGCCCTTTGCCAAAGCAGGCGCGAGCGGACTAACCGTCCATGTGGAGACATGCCCGGATCTGCACAATACGTTGAAGCAAATCAAGTCCCTCGGATGCTGGGCAGGCATCGTCTTGAATCCCGAAACACCCGTTAGCGTGTTGGATCCTTTTTTAGCGGAAGCCGACCTGGTCCTGGTGATGAGTGTGCATCCGGGATACTCCGGTCAAAAGTTTATGCCGGAGGCAATCGGCAGAGTTGCAGAGGTTCGCAAGAAATTGGATACACTCGGTTCATCGGCCTGGCTGGAAGTGGATGGCGGTATCAGTACGGAGACATTGCCCAAAATGAAACAAGCGGGCGCGACCGCCTATGTGGCCGCCACCGCGATCTTCAAGAATCCGGCGGGGATTGCGGCGGGGGTGAAGTCGTTAAGAGAGCTTTTATAATCATAAGATGTCATTGCCCCGCCTGCGTTAGGCGGGGTGGCGAGCACGTAGTGCGAAGCAATCTCCATTTAAGAGGTGAATGCTTGTCAATGCGACTTCGCCACTTAACGGAGATTGCTTTGTCGTCGCGGAGTCTACACTGAGCCTGTCGAAGTTCTCCTCCGCGCCATGACATGTTGTTAGTTAAAACAAAAATCACGGCGCGCGCCGTGATCCTTGTTTCGGGGAGTGCCTACCCTGCGGGTACTAGGCGGCGACTTTGCCCATCGACTTGATGCACTTGGTGCACTGAATCTTGTGAACCTTGTGACCCTTTTCCATGACAATCGTCTTCTGCAAGTTGGGTCTGAATTTGCGATTGGTGGCGCGTTGGGAGAAAGAGCGGTTATGCCCGAAGGTGGTGGTCTTGCCGCAATTTGCACATTTAGCCATTCTGAAGAACTTCCTTTCTTGCTATAATTCCATACTACAAAGTCAATCGCCTTTTGGAAGGCACGGCATTTTACCATACATCGCAACCTTCTTCAAGGCAAAATGTTAATACAGGCACACAAGGAGCATTATGGGCCAAGAAACAAGATCATTGGGCGGGATACACATCTCCCCGGGCGCGATCGCAACCATTGCATACCATGCCACCCTGCAATCCTACGGTGTGGTCGGGCTTGCTCCCAAGAACATTGCAGACGGGATCGTCAATGCCATTACACGCGAGCCAACCCGCGGGATCTCCGTCAACTACAACGGCGAGGATATCGACATCGACGTTCACATCATTGTGGAATATGGCACGCGCATCAATTCGGTCGCCGAGAGCGTGGCGAATACTGTGCGCTACCATGTGGAGAAGGCACTTGGCTTGAAAGTAAATACAATCAACGTACATGTAGCGGGGCTGCGTGTCAGTAATTTGGATTAGGAGCAGAGAAACCTCATGGCAGTGGACACCGCTCGTGTAGAGAAACTTCGCAAGCAATCGATCAATGGGCAATCGATGAAGAGGCTGGTGGAGGCGGGTATGATCTGGCTGCGCACCAACCAGCAAACGGTGAACGCGTTGAACGTGTTCCCCGTACCGGATGGGGATACAGGCACAAATATGGTTTTGACCATGCAATCGGCATGGAATGAGATCAAAGACTCAGGGCAGCGCCGTATCAGCGAAATGGCGGCGTCTGTATCCAAAGGCGCATTGATGGGCGCCCGCGGCAACTCGGGCGTGATCCTGTCACAGCTGTGGCGCGGGTTTTCGCGTGGGGTTCACGGTCACGATACCCTGGATGCCGCTACCCTTGTGAAGGCATTTGCTGAAGCGCGTGACACCGCCTATAAAGGCGTGGTCCGCCCGGTGGAGGGGACAATCCTGACCGTAGCTCGTGGTGTGGCGGATGCAACGGCCGCCGCTCTCCCTTCCGCAAAAAATGCGATCGACATCTTGGAAGTGGCGGTCAAAGCTGCGGACGCCGCCGTCCAATCCACCCCGGATCTGTTGCCCGTCCTGAAGCAGGCCGGCGTCGTCGATTCGGGTGGCAAGGGCCTGTTCTTTATCCTGGAGGGCATGCTACGGCACGTCTATGGCGAGTCGCTCGAAACACCGACGATGACCGTCCAGCCCATTTCAAGCATGCAAATGGAAGACGCCATGGAAACGGTCGAAGAGGGACAGGATTACGAAGTGGTCGTGGACTTCATGCCCTCGAACGATTTCGATCTGCAAAAATTCTACGCTCGCCTGGAACAGATGGGTACGTCGATTCAAGTGGGCGAAGGCGAAGGGATGTATCGTATGCACATTCACGTGCCACTCGATAAACGATATGAGCCGATCGATTACATTATGAGCATCGGCACGATTACGAAAGTGGCGCTGGAGAATCTGCTGGCGCAGATGGATGATATTCAAAAGGAAAAAGCCAGCCGCATTCAATGTGCGGCCGTGGAACCAGGACAAATCGCGGTGGTGGTGGTTTCCCCGGGTGCGGGCTTGAGCAAAATCTTTGCCAGCCTCGGCGTGGCTGCGCTGGTGGAAGGCGGGCAGACGATGAACCCGTCCACGCAGGACATTTTGAATTCCTTCGAACAGTTGCCAACGGATAAGATCATTATTCTTCCCAACAACAAAAATATCGTCATGGCGGCGAACCAGGCAAAGGATGTCACTGTGAAAAAGGTTGCGGTTGTTCCCAGTAAAACGATCCCGCAGGGACTCGCGGCGATGCTTGCACTCCAGCCGGATGGAGATCTGGAGTCTGTTGCCGAAAAGATGAGCAAAGCGCTGGAAAATGTCATTACGGGTGAGATCACCACAGCGACGCGCTCGGTCGAGATCGATGGCGTCAAAGTAGAGACGGGACAGGTGATCGCCTTGCTCGATGGAAAGCTCATCGCCTCCGCAGGTTCTGTGGAAGAAGGATGCCTTGCCTTCCTGGAAAAAGCGAATGCGGGAGAGCATGAGCTGGTCACGTTGTTCTACGGTGAGGATATGACTCACGCCGAGGCAAACCGGATTGCCGATGTCATCAAAAATAAATACGCAAACCTGGAAGTGGAAGTACAGGAGGGCGGTCAGCCGCACTACCAGTTCATCATTTCGGTGGAATAAAATTCTGTAAATCAATCAAAGAGCCACAGGATCACTGTGGCTCTTTTGTTATTTTCCATTGACGATCTTGGCGGGGCCGCCTGCCCGTGCGACCAACACATCGTCCACACCAGGAATCTGGCGCAAACGTTTGTCAACGAGATGTGCTTCTGCTTCCGGACAAAGGACATGAACATTAGGTCCCGCGTCTACGGTATAGCAGGCGGGAATGCCTTCCGCTCTCCAGGCCCGGACTCTATTCATCACTTCCAGCGAGGCGGGCTTCCAGTAATGCAGCGCGGGTGTAGAGGTCATCATCACGGCGTGCATCATGTCTGAATCCAATTCCACGATCGAGGCAAGGGAGTCAAAGTCACAGTTCAGGATGGCGCTGCGACAGAGATCCAGTCGACGCGGCGCATCGTCGACGCGTGCTGCCTGTAAGGGACTGGTCGGCGCAATGGAGTGTCCTTCTGTGGAACCGGTCTTCTTATGAGAGGCACTGACCAGCGCAACGCAATCCACAAGCTTCCATTGCTCCGGTGCAGCGATAGAATAGGCAAAGGAATCTTCATCCGTTTCCCCCGCCTGCCATTCGACGAATCCGCCGGGGATGGAGCGCGCCGCCGACCCCGAACCGCGCCGCGCCAGCCGCGAGAGATCCCGTTCACTGAGATGTAGTCCCGCCGCTTTACTTCCTGCTAACGCCAGTGCCGCAAACGCCGCAGCAGAGGATGCGATTCCGGCGCCAGAGGGGAAGTTATTTTCCGTCATGACCTCTGCGCTATCATGAATGCCTGCCATTTTGCGGATAATATCGAGAATATAGGACACACGCTCCCGACCAGCTCCGGAGATCTCATGCCCGTTGATGATCAACTCATCGTATGGCAAGGATGGCTGAAAGCTGACCGTCGTCCGCGTGAACAATCCATCCAGGTTCATCGAGATCGATCCATTCATTGGGATGCGGAGGTTGTTATCACGATTTCCCCAGTATTTAATGAACGCAATATTTGCATTAGCTATCGCAATTGAGGTGGTCACGGAGTGATAATACCACTCCTGTCTAAACTTCATCATTAGAAAAGCACCAAGAATCGTCTATTTAGACAAATCTTGTTGTATTTTTTTTCAAAAAGTGCCATAATTAAGTATCATCTTCAGTTGATTTATAGGTGATCAGAACAAATAGCAAACAGCTTGTAATGAAAGCTGCAATATTGCAAGCCCGACTTTTTGGGGGATTTAGCCTCAGCTATGACAACATGGCGATCACAGGCATCAATTCGGCGCGACTCCAATCTCTCCTTACTTTTCTTATTCTTCATGCCGGTTCTCCGCAATCTCGGCAGCAGGTTGCCTCTCTGTTCTGGCCTGACGCATCCGAAGCGCAAGCTCGTAATAACCTGCGTCAGTTCCTGTTTCAATTGCGCCAGGCACTCCCTGATCCAGATCGGTTTCTACAGGTAGATACGAATACCATTTTTTGGAAAACAGATGAAAAGCAGATTGTTGACATTTGGCTTTTTACACGGGCATTAAAAGACGCCGATTTATATAACCAGCGCGGGGACAAAAGCCTTCAAAGAGTAGCCTTGGAACAAGCTGTCTCGATTTATCGGGGAGATCTGCTACCCAGTTCTTATGAGGATTGGATTGATCCGGAGCGGGAGGAGTTGCGGTCGCAAAGTAAAAATGCTCATAGGAAACTGATCCAACTCCTCGAAATGCAGCGCGAATACGAGCACGGATTGACTGTTGCGCAGCGCTTATTGAGCCTGGATCCACTGGATGAACGAACCTATGTGACTCTAATCCGCCTGCATGCTTTGAATGATGATTTGAGCGGTGCACGGCGCGTATATCAAAACGCCGTGGATACTCTTCAACGTGAACTGGATGTTGAACCAAGCGAATCTCTTCGTTCTACTTACCAGCGGCTGCAGCATGCACCTCAGGCCGATTCAGTGCAAGGTGAAAATAGTGAGTCTTTTGTTGCTTCGTTTAGATTAGTTGGGCGAGAACCTGAGTGGCAACAAATCCAAGCTGATTGGAAGCGCGCGGTTGGCGGAGATGCGCATCTGGTCCTTATTACCGGCGAGGCAGGAATTGGCAAATCACGGCTGGCAGAGGAGTTATTCAACTGGGCCCGGCGGCAGGGGTTTGCGACCGCCTATAGCCGATCCTATGGTGTTGAAGGCCGTTTATCGTTAGGCCCGGTGACAGATCTTTTGCGCAGCCAGAATATACGGCCTCATCTCACATCGTTGGATAATGTTTGGCTCACAGAAATTGCGCGTCTTTTGCCGGAGATTCTGGTCGAAAACCCACAGCTTGCACATCCCATGCCTATTTCAGAATATGGGCAGCGACAACTCTTTTTTGAAGCATTGGCATGTGCGATCCATGCCAGCCCGCATCCTCTTTTGCTTTGGATCGATGATCTACATTGGGCGGATCAAGAAACATTAGAATGGCTTCATTTTCTTTTACGATTTAAGCCGCATGATGCCCTTCTTATCGTAGGGACTGCACGAAGTGAAGAGTCGCCTCCTGAACACCCTGTTTCTTTGCTGGCCCGGCAGTTGCGGATGGAGGAAAAGACCTCGTCAATTGAATTATCTCCGTTGGATGCCGCAGAGACAGCGAAACTTGCCTCTGAGGTGCAGGGCTCTGCATTAGGAGAAATGGACATCCTCCGCTTATTTCACGAGACGGAAGGAAATCCCCTTTTTGTTGTAGAAACCGTTCGCGCCCAGGTGGCCGGGTCGGTGGCAGTTGAAACGGATCGTGGGAACCCGTCGACTTCCGATGATACGCACCCGCCTCCGCCGCGTGTCCATGCGGTGATCGTAGGACGGTTAATCCAACTTTCGCCTCAGGCGCGCAGCGTGGCAGAAATCGGTGCAGTCATTGGACGTGCTTTTCCACTCGATTTACTATTACAGGCGGGGCGCGAAAACGAAGAGACGGTAGTTTCCGCGCTCAATGAGCTATGGCAAAAACGGATTGTTCGAGAACACAGTGTTAATATCTTTGACTTTACCCATGACAAATTGCGTGAAATTGCCTACTCAGAAATTAGCGCTCCCAAGCGACGATTGATTCATCGAAACATTGCCCAGGCGCTCCAAAACCTTCATACAGAAGATCTTGAACCTATCAGTGGACAACTCGCCGTGCATTATGAGCGCGCAGGTCTTATACAACGAGCCCTTGCTTACTATGAAAAAGCAGCTATCTGGGCCCAACATATATTTGCTCATCGCGAAGCGATACGTCTCCTGCTTAACGCCTTGGAGCTACTCGAAACGCTGCCTCCCAGCAGAGAACTGGATGAACAGGAATTAGCACTACAGACCTACCTGGGGATCTCGATGGTTTCCACCGAAGGCTACGGAGCGCCGGAAGTCTTAAAAGTTTATCGTCGCGCACGACAATTATGCGAGCAGTTGGAGAAGCCTGTCAGTTCCCCAATATTGCGGGCCCTGGCCATTGCGCACCTCCAACGCACTGAATTCGAAAAAGCGTTTGTCATTGGCAATGAACTTCTGGCTAGGGCAGAACAAGAGCAAGATAACATGCTGTTTGTGGAAGGACATTATATTCTTGGAGTCACGCTTTCTTGGCAAGGCGCGTTTAATAAGTCTTGCTGGCATTTGGAACAAGCGATTGCCCAGTATGATCCTGAACGTGCCCATGTCCATATTGCTATGTATTCACAAGATCCCAAGGCAATATGTCTCGTTCGACAAGCTTTTGATTTAGCCTGCCTCGGTTACCCAGACCAAGCCAATCAGGCAAGCGAGAGTTCCCAAGCATATGCTCTGCAATTGTCACATCCCTTCACCCGTGCTTACATCATGTGCTGGGACACATTACATTATCACTATCGCTTGGAAATCCAAAAGACTCGTGAGCTTTCGGAAAGAACCATTAATTTTTGCTCTGAATATCAACTCGCTTTTTGGCATTCAATGGCCTTGGTTTTGCACGGTTGGGCATTAGCTGAACAAGCAGATTTTGAAATTGGGATTAATGAAATGGAAAAAGGCATCTATGAATTTCAATCTGCAGGCGTGGCTTTCATCGTGCCTTACTACAGGGGGTTATTGGCAGAACAATATGGAAGAAATGGAAACGTGCAGAAGGGTTTGACGTTAGTTAACGGCGAGATTGCTCAAGTAGGCGTAAGCGGAGAAAAGTGGTGCGAGGCCGAACTGTTTCGTATGAAGGGCGAATTGTTACGAATGCAGGGAGAGATTAATGAGGCGGAGATTGCATTCCGACGTGCAATTGCCATTGCGCACGGACAGGAAGCCAAATTACTGGAATTGCGCGCTGCGCTCAGTCTCGCGCGAATCTGGCCAACCCATTCCTGTCCAACAGAAGTCAGGCAACTTATCACTTCTTTATATCAATGGTTTTCAGAGGGCTTTGATTTACCGGATCTGGTTGCAGCGCGTGCGCTAATAGAAGAACTGTGAATTGTTGCCTCGATTATTTAACAGTTGGCTAACGCTTAACTAACGCCCCCTTTGCTATAGTGGGTCAAAGGAGTAACCGGAAGCTTGAGTTTCTGGTGATCACAAACAAACTTAAGGTTATGTCACGATTGAGAAAGGAGAATTTATGTCTGCCAAACCTGTCCCTGAAAATGCTCCACAGCTTGCTGAAGAAGGTGTCAAAGCCTTCAGCACACAACTGCGGGGAGAAATGATATTGCCGGCTGACCCGCGCTATGATGAAGCGCGCAAAGTCTATAATGCGATGATCGACAAATGCCCGGCACTCATCGCGCGCTGCAGAGACGCCGCGGATGTGATCAACGCAGTAAAGTTTGGCCGCGATAATGGACTCACCGTCGCGGTTCGGGGTGGTGGACATAACGGCCCCGGTCTGGGCACGTGCGAAAACGGACTGGTGATTGATCTATCGCCGATGCACGGAGTCCGAGTTGATCCCTCCAAGCAAACGGTACGCGTCGAAGGTGGCAGCCTTTGGCGGGATGTGGATCACGCCACCCATCCGTTTGGGTTGGCAGTGCCAAGTGGCATCATACCGAGTACGGGTGTAGGGGGGCTGACTCTTGGAGGCGGGACTGGTTACCTGTCGCGTCATTATGGGCTCACGATTGATAACCTGCTCAGCGTTGATATGGTTCTGGCAGATGGACAATTTATCACCGCCAGTAATACAGAACACGCCGATCTCTTTTGGGCGGTGCGTGGAGGCGGTGGCAACTTCGGTGTCGTGACTTCATTTCTCTTTAAAGCGAATCCCGTGCAAACCGTATACGGTGGACCCATGTTTTGGCCAATGGAACAAGCCACCGATATCCTGCGTTTCTGGCAGGATTTCATCCTCAAAGCTCCTAATAACATCAACGGCTGGTTCGCTTTTGCAACGGTACCGCCCGTTGCGCCATTCCCCGAACAACATCATCTCGAGAAGATGTGTGGTATTGTATGGTGCTGTACAGGGGACCCGGCAGATGGCGTGGCAGCGCTGGAACCCATCCGCAAATTCAGCCAGCCGGCGATTGATTTCGCTGGTCCGATTCCTTTCCCGGCCTTACAGGGCATGTTCGAGGCACTCTATCCTGCAGGGATGCAATGGTACTGGCGTGCGGATTTCTTCAATCACTACGATGATAAAGCCATCGACCTGCACGTTAAATATGGTTCACAACTGCCGACCATGTTCTCAACCATGCACATCTACCCGATCAATGGCGCGGTACACGAAGTCAATAGTCAGGAAACCGCCTGGAGTTATCGCGACGCCAATTTTGCGCAGGTGATTGTTGGCGTGGATCCTGATCCACAGAACACTGAACGAATAGCAGAATGGTCAAAGGATTACTGGCTGGCTTTGCATCCATTTTCAGCAGG
>DATHUN010000214.1:0-2635 GCA_035462205.1 Anaerolineales bacterium | reverse complement strand
CCGGATGGTCCAGCCAACTGTGCTTTCACAGGCAGCAGAGAGATCACGATTGTGTTTGTGCGGTTGTTGACGTAATCAAACGTCGAGTCGAGGGCAGCATCCGCCAGGGCGCGTAGTTCCTCGGGCGGGAGCAGCGCTGCGATGGTCGTCTGCCAATCTTCTATGCTTAATTCTTTGAGGAATGGAAATGCATTCGGGTTCTGCGAGATCGTCGCCTGCAGCGTGGCTGCCAGTACTTGCGGCATCCGCTCGTACAGACGTTGATCCTCAAATGCCTGTTTATAGGTTGCCGAAGAAAATGCCTTTCGTTCGATGTTGAAGGCAAGTAAAGTGATCACACCTGCAAACACGAAGAGTACCGCGCACAGGGCGGCGAGAGTTTTTTCGAGTTCCCGCACGCCTATGCCTCACTCACAATATCAATGTAATCTTCGGTCACGGTCTCGCCAGTGGATGCACTGAGCAGGGCAAGCAATTCCGTGGTTAATTGTGCCTTATGTTCCGCGTCTTTGCGGCTCCAGGTGCGACTTTTGATCTCGAGGAAATAACCCAGTTCTGGTTCGATCATCTGATCGAGATTAACGAAGAACTCTTCCTCTTTATACTTGATCAGCCAGCGCAGGCGATCCTTTTCAATCGCGATCTCCGACTTGGGTTTGAAGTATTCGCGATAGAAACGCAGGGATTGGGAGGCGGGTGCAAGGTAGCGGCTGCGCGAGAGCAGCACGTCCTCGAATTTGCCTTCGCGCTTCTGTCCGATTAACGTCAAGCGGGCGCGAACGTTGGTGACGATGCGTTTGGCGTCATCCATGAAATCGTCTTCGCGATAGCGCAGGCGTCCCTGTAAGGGATCGTCGAAGAAGAAGTAGACATCGTGTTCATGGTAATGTCTGCGCCGGATAATTTCGATCTCGAGTTGTTTTATGGATTGCATGATCGGCTCGGTATCCGTGACCTTGACTTTCACCTGCACCTCAAAGGACTCCTGTTCGAGGGAGCCGCCGAGGGCAATCAACTTCGATAGCACGGACTGCTCGCGCTCGATCAGGAAGGTGTCAATCTTTTTGGCGATCTCGTTCGCCTGGGCAAGCAACTCGTCTTCTCTCAAGGTCAGTAACCTATGGTTGCGCATTAGCCATTTACCGTTGACCATCACGTCGCTGACATCCGTCGATTTGCCGGCGTACACGATCTGTGCGTAGGTGTTATCGGTCGAGCGCTTAAAGGATGGGGCGTTATGAACGGGCGAGACGTCCACCAGGATCAAGTCGGCGCGTTTGCCGACATCCAAGGAACCGGTCAAATGTCCGATATGGAGCGCTTGTGCGCCGAGGCGCGTCGCCATGAGCAGTGCCTGTGAGGCGGGCAGGGATGTCGGGTCATTTGTGACTGCCTTGGCAATGAACGCAGCCAGACGCACTTCCTCGAACATATCCAGATCGTTATTCGAGGCAGGACCATCTGTACCAATGCCGACGTTGAGTCCGGCTTCGAGCATTTTCATCACGGGCGCAAAACCCGATGCAAGCTTTAGATTCGAGGATGGATTGTGCGAAACCCCGGCATGGGCATGCATCATTGTGCGGATCTCGCCTGTATCTACATGGACACAATGGGCAGCGATTACTTTGGCTTCGAACAATCCCTGTTTCTTCACATAGGGAATGACAGGAATACCCTGTTCGTTGCGCATATTGTCCACCTCGAAGGCTGTCTCGGAAAGATGCGTATGGAGAGGAACATCGAATTCTTTTGCGAGTTCCGCGGTGGCATGCAGGATTTCTGCCGTGCAGGTGTACGGGGCATGAGGCGCCACCGCCGGGACGATGAGTGGGTGATCCTTCCAGCGCTGGATGAAGTCACGCGCCATTTGCAACGAGTCCTCGTACGAGTCTGCATCGGGTGCCGGGAACTTCATCACCGTCTGCCCGCAGACCGCCCGGACGCCGGCATCGGCGGCCGCCTTAGCGACATCCTCTTCAAAGTAATACATATCGTTAAACGTAGTCACGCCGCTGCGGATTTGTTCGGCGCAGGCGAGTAATGTTCCCAAACGCACAAATTCCGGCGAGACGAACTCGCGCTCGACCGGCATCATGTAGCCCATCAGCCAGACGTCTAGGCGCAGATCGTCGGCGAGACCGCGCAGCAGCGTCATCGGCACATGCGTATGGGCGTTGATCAGCCCAGGCATGAGGACTTTACCGTGGCAATCCACAATCTCATCCGCGGAATATTCCTTTGCTAGATCTTCCGCCATGCCAACGCCGACGATGCTATCTCCCCGAATTGCAACCGCGCCGGGGGTGTATTGCGTTAAGGTCTCGTCCATGGTGAGGACAAATGCGTTCGTAAAGATCGTGTTGACTTTCTGCATTCGGTCTCCTTTTCGGGAATTATAGCCTTTGTTTTGTGGGCAGGATCATGCCATTATTGGATGGGTGCCTAAAAGAGGTGTAGAAAATATACCACCCTCCCCAAGGCCGGACGGAATTTTCATCGCGTGGCTATAAATAAGATTGCCGGATTACTTTTCAAGGCTCGAAATTCAACAAGATTTGCAGCGCTTTGACATTCTTTTCAAAATCTGTGTTCTTATGGTCGCTTAGTTCCATATCCACCGCCGCGCCGACGC
>DATHUN010000213.1:0-8995 GCA_035462205.1 Anaerolineales bacterium | reverse complement strand
CACTTCGACGGGATCGTTGCCAAAATACGAACCGGGATGAAAGACGATATCGGTCGCCCCGGCCAGGTTGCCGTAATGCGCGGCATCCATCAGGCGCTTGCGGCTCTTCGGCCATTCTTCATCGGAGGCATTCAAATTGATGAAATACGGTGCGTGGACGCTGAGCGTCACATACTGGTCGCCGCCGCATTTTTTGATCGCCGCGCAGGTAACTTCGGTCACGCGTACCGATTGCACCCAGCCCAGCTCGAAGGTATCCAACCCAATCGATTTGCAAAACTCGATCGCGCCGACCGATCCGCCCGGCTTTTTCGGCGTCCCCAGCGGAGAGCCTACCGTGCCAAATTGAAAAGACAATGTCATAGAATCTCCATTTCTCTATTCACCAAAGAGTAGCAATAGTTTCGCCCACAACGGCGGACCGAGGATCAACAAACCGACAACGACTCCCGCCAGCGCAGCGATCAGCACCGCGCCCGCTCCAACATCCTTGCCGACCTTTGCCAGTGGATGATGAAGTGGCATTGCCAGGTCTACTAGAGCCTCAATAGCCGTGTTGATGAATTCGGCGGTGAAGACCATCGCGATGGTCAGCACGATGATCGCCCAGTTGCTGAGGGAGAGTCGAAGCCAAAGTCCAACGATGATCACCAGGGTGGCGACCACGGAATGGATCCAGGCGTTGTGTTGGGTTCTTAATACATGCCACCAGCCGCGAAAGGCGTGTCCAAAGGCGGCGATGCGGGAAGTGGTGAAGGTTTTGAGCGTCATAGCAGCTTATTAGTAGAGCGAGTCCGCGAAGTGTCTCGCTTTATGATTATTCCTCGTGAATTTGAATATTACCGAGCCCAAGCGATTTCAAAATTTCAGATTGCGCCTTCCACATGCGGTCCTTCTCTTCCGGCTCGGCATGATCGTGACCCAGTAAATGTAACACGCCATGCACCACCAAAAGTTGCACTTCCGATTCGAGCGGATGACCGGCCGCCTCCGCTTGGGCTTGGGCGCGCGGAACCGAGATGAGGATATCGCCAAGGTAACGGCTGCCCGTCTCCGGATCCGTTTCGGAGGCGGGGAACGACAGCACGTCGGTCGGAGAGTCCACTCCCAGATAGTTCAGGTTTAACTCGTGCAGACGTGCGTTATCGGTCAACACGACAGACAGCTCTACATCTGGCGATTGAGATTCGTGCTGGAGCGCAGCCTGCGCGGCGCGTTCCAGTGGTTCTTCTGGGAAGGAAAAATCGGATTCGATATAAATCATTTTTTAACGGGCGCCGGACTCACATCCATGGTGGCAGGTGCTTCCTTTGGATAGGAGATGCGCGGATGATGGGTACCGCGCAGAATGGTGACAAATGCATCGGTAATGGTCCCGAGGTCGCGCAGGGTCAATTGTGTCTCATCGAGCTGGCCCTGTTTCTGCGCTTGCTCGATCGTGGAGAGGACGATCCTGCGAATCGCCTCCTCGTCTTGCGGTCGTTCGGCACGGGCGCGCGCTTCGGAGCCATCTGCCAGCATAAGCAGCGCTGTTTCGCGCGAGCGCGGGCGGGGTCCCGGATAATGAAATTGACTTTCTTCCACCTTCGATTTATCGCCGCCCACCCGCTCTAGTGCCTGGGTGTACTGGTAGCGCGTCAGCATGGTGCCGTGATGTTCGAGGATGAAATCGTCGATGCGACGCGGCAGGCGATACTTGCGTGCCAGAGTGACGCCATCGGGCACATGGGCAATAATGACGGCCGCCGATTCGGCCGGGTCGAGGTCTTCGTGCGTGTTCGTCTCCCCCTGGGGCTGGTTCTCAATGAAGAACGTCGGGTTCATCGATTTGCCCACGTCATGGAAGAGAGCGCCGACGCGCGTCAATAAGGCATCCGCGCCGATAAGTTCGGCAGCCTGTTCGGCGAGGTTCGCCACCTGCAGGCTGTGCTGGTAGGTACCCGGTGCGTTGCGTAAAAAGTATTGTAGTAGCGGAAAATCGGGCCGCGAGATTTCGATCAGCTGTAAAGCGGTCGTGAGTCCTAATGTTTGCGCCAGAAAATATTGCAGCAACAGCGCAATGCTCGAGGCTGCCAGTCCACTGAACATCGCCGCGCCCGCCAGCTGCAAGAGAGCGACCGCGTCCATTGTGGTGAAGGGAACGCGGAATGCCAGCAACATGGCCATCCCTGCACCTGCCACTGCCATCCCGGCGCGAAAAAATGTCCAAACGCGGCGCGCCGAACCGAGCACCAGAACTCCGGTGATGGAGGAGAGCAAATAATAAGGCATAAGATCAAATGTATTGGGCAGATGATAAGAAGCGAGGAAGGCAACGATGATCGAAAAGACAATTCCCGATTCCACACCAAACAGCGTGGCGATGAGTAATCCCAGCGCCGAGAGCGGAAATGCATAGGGCAGAATGGTGCGACCGGGAATAATCAAGCGCGCTCCGACAACGAACAGGATGAGCAGCAGCGCAATCACCACCAGGCTGCGAGCATAGTATAAAAATGACAACCGCCGGCGGGAAAAATACAGCCAGACCAGCCCTGTAAGCATAATAACCAGCGCGCCCGCCCCGGCGTAATCCTGCCAGGGATTGGGCTCTTTGATTAGCCCAAAATGTCGTAAGGCTTCGAGCTGCGCCTCAGTGACGATCTGCCCGCGCGAGACAATGATCTCACCAGCCTTGTACTGTTGAGTGACCGGCGCCACCGCATCACGGGCGACCCGTTTGGCGTCTTCGGTTGCTTCAGGACTGTACATGCTGTTGGGCGTAATGAACGCTTCGACGAGTTCCGAGACGATGTTCGCCTGTGCCTCGTCAAGCGACAAACTCACGAGCGACGGAATGGAACGGGTGACCAATTCCATATCCTGGTCTCGGATGCTGCGGCGCATGATCTGCTCGAGCACGCTCAGCGATTCCTGCTGGATGGCATCCCAGAGCGGCATGGCAAGCGAAAGCACCTGGTCCACCGTACGTGGCTGGAGCTTCACATCGCTGAGGGCGGCGATATCGGCAGTTTTCTGTTCGAGGGAGGAATTCGTATCGGCGCGGACCAGGCTGATATACAACAACGCGGCGCGCAAGCGCTCAATTTGACGGCGCGCCACGGTCGGGTCAGGCGTAGCGTAGACCGGCGCGACGGCATTTTCGGCCCTGCGCCGTTCCTCCTCTGTCCGCACCTCGCTGATGAAACTGTCCGTTCTGGGCGCCTGGAATTCGCTCGGCGACACCTCTGCGACCTTCAAAGGCGAAGAGGTTGGCCGGAGCATGTCCGGGATGACCAGTGCTCCGTAGGATATGATGCCGACTAGGATGAGGAGGACGATCTGCAGCGTGCGGATGCGCGCAGGGAACGGACGATTACGCGCGTTGGGTGTCCCCATTTTATTTGTGGAGCAGCTCCCGCACGGTCGCGCTGACCATGTCATTGGGCGCGCGACCCGCGACTTTTGCCATGGCGGCCTTCATAACTTTCCCCATATCGGCGGGCGAGGAGGCGCCGGTTTCTACGATGGCGGCCTGTACAAGGGCGCGCAGTTCTTCAGCGGGCATGGCTTTCGGTAAAAACGCTTCGAGCACTTTGATCTCGGCCTCGTTGGCTTCCACCAGGTCCGGCCGATTCGCCCGCTTCGCCTCCTCGAGCGATTCGCGGCGGTTCTTGATCTCCTTCTGAAGCAGATTCATCACAGCCATGTCGTCGAGCTCGAGGCGCTTATCGATCTCCGCCTGCTTGATTGCAGCGAGCGCATGGCGCACCGTACGCTTGCGGACTTCATCTCCGCTCCTCATGGCATCTTTCATCGAATCGTTCAGTTGGGTTTTGATCGTCATGGATGGGATTATACTAGTACCGCAACAAAATGGAAATGTGAGGCTATTCGTAGCCCGTGCCTGGAATGGAAACCAGATCCTTGCGTCGTTAAGCTGGTTGCCGCGCTAGAGATGGGGAAAGGTATCAGAGGATAGGAACGATAAGGAGCACGAATGAAATTGGTAACAGTTTTCGTTATCCTTGTACTGCTGTCTGCTTGCAGCAGACCAATTTCGGTTCGAGCGGCATATCTCACCCAGCCGGAAGATCAGCAGCTTCCACAAGCAGAATTAGATAAGCATCCGCAAATCCTCGTGACGCACGACTTTGAAGAATTTAAAAAAGCAGCCCGGCATCGCATCGGCTTGTGGATCGATAAAAACGCGATCGAGCTCGTCGAAGAAGGCTGGCTGGATAAAATGCCGCAAGCTTCCTATCCAATGGTGATGGTTGGTTACAACGATCCGCTAGTGGCGTTCGGATACCTGTTACAGGTATGTTGTTTTATGGGGCATGTACTGACTAATGAGGAGTATGCAGCTACCGAGTCAGGCTTTAGTGTCATGGAACGCAAAAGCGGCGAACCCGGAACAGCCCTGATCATGATCCAGGGTTTCAAACAGCAGCCAACCGTGAACGATATTCTCAAAATATCGAACGACCTTCTGGATGGGAAAGTAACACCCCTGCCATTACCAGTGATTACTCCCTAAAAGTCGTCGTCATTAATCGTCGGCGGGTCGCAGCTCTTCGATAGCACTGCTGCTCAGGCTCTCGTGTTCAATTGCCATCCTTTGGAACACGCTGGCTCGCCGATTAAGTTCCCGGCCCTTTTCGAGAAACTTTTCGGCCTGGGCCGCTTCTCCATGCTCTTGCATGTGTCGCCCGATGTGGTCGAGTAGCATCCCGCCTTCCTGAAAGCCACGCACCGTCTGCCAGACCAGCTCCCCGATTGTTTCCATCAGATGTTGCATCAACGTATCTGCGGAATAGCCATGACCTGTGTGGCAGCGAAACCGGAATGAACTTCCTTCCTTGATTCGCACCAAAGCACCATGACACTCCGGGCAGGTAAACGGCGCCAATTCGCCAAGCCTAAGTACATTCTCCTCAGGCAGGTTCACACCGGCAGAGAGCTGTACCTCTAGCGCGATGCGGTTTGCATCGGCATCGGTATCGTACCCGGTCCTTTGCTCCTGCTTGGACTGCTCACGAGCCAAGCGCGTTAACAGCGGTGCCATCTCTGAAGACGGTACCTTGTAATCCGCTTCGATATATTCGAGGGCGCTGCGCGGCATAGATGGGTAGAGTGCATCGTTGGGATCCTGGACAATCGCGATGCCCCCCAGGCGCTTGATGCTCCACAAGCCCGAGGTACCATCGTTGAGCGCGCCCGATAGGACAACCCCGATCGCGCCGGGACCATAGGCGTAGGCGGCCGAGCGGAACAGCGCATCAATCGACGGGCGAAAACCGTTTTCCTTGGGACCCCGCTTGACAGCAAGCCGGCTGTCACTGATCAGAATATGATGGTCCGGAGGAGCAATATAAATGTAGCCCGGCTCGATAATCACGCCATCTTCCGGATGGATAGCAGGCAGACGCCCAACCTTGCTCAGAATGGCAGGTAAATAGCTTGGTTCAGACGCCGGGATATGGATGACCACAAACACAGGCACGGGCAGGTCCGCTGGAAGTTGGGATATGATATCAACAACCACGTGGTAGCCGCCTGCAGAAGCTCCAATCGCGATACAACTTGGAATCATGTCTTAACCTCGCGTATAAAACTATTCTTTTGCTCCTGCTGGCACGAGCAGGAGGGCGAGTGACTTGTTTTCAAGACCCTGGCCGGACAGGAAGAACAATCGGGAATATCGATAAAGGTCCTCTTCGAGAGGCACCGCTTATATCCTACTTAACGGGACGGTGTACAGATTGTTCTTGGGACATTCCTGGACTTAAATGTCCAAGCTTGTTGGTCGGTTACTTCTTTGAACCCGTCAAGGCAGTCGTGATTCCCAGGCCAATGTAAACCAGACCGGCAAAATATTGTCCGCCCTTTTGAAAATTCTTGTTGTGCTTTATCCGTCCCGCCAGCGAACTTGCTAGTAGGGCATACAGGCTATCGGTGATGATCGCCAAACCGACAAAGATGGCGCCCAGCAGAAGCGTCTGCGCGGTAACATTGCCTCGCTCGGGGGCGACGAACTGCGGCAAGAAGGCAAAAAAGAACAGGGCGGTCTTGGGGTTGAGAATGTTGACCATAAAACCCTGCCAATAGATACGCGAAAGGCTTTCACTTTTTACGGTTGTATTTTCTGTTTGTGCGCCCCGCGCGAACAGCTTGCGAATCCCCAGGTAGATCAAGTATGCTGCGCCGAGATATTTCACCACGTTAAATGCCAGGGCTGATGACAATAAGATGGCGGAGAGTCCCAGCGCGGCGGCAACGGCTTGGGCAAAGTTGGCGGTCTCAATTGCAAGCACCGAGACAAGACCTGCCATCCGTCCCTGGCTGGCGCTGCGAGTGGTGATGTATAACACGGCCGGACCAGGAATTAATAACAACGCCAGGGCAGCGCCCATGAAAAAATAAAGTTGCGTTGTGGGAATCATGTATTCTCCTAGTTCATGCGCGTTAAGTCACCACCAAAGCGGCGCTCAAGCAACCACCGATGCCAAATGTCTTTCTGTGCGTCAGTCATTTTTAAGTCCTCTCTTCTAATCAATCCGCCCATTTTATTTCATCATGCGGAATATCCCCCGAAGTGATTACTGCTAAATTCGTTTATCCTCCGATATGAGACATCTCCACCTTGGGGAGCGAGACCGTCTGTTCTGAGCGTATCTCTGAATAGCGGTCCGTGCGCTTGCCCCAGACGCGGGCGATCGCCTGAGAGATATCTTCATCGCTGGCGCCGCCGCGCACCATCTCGCGCAGGTCAAAGCCTTTGATGCCGAATAGACAGGTGAACAACTTGCCTTCTGCTGTCAGCCGGGCGCGCGTGCAGGTACGGCAAAACGCCTGCGTGACCGAGGCGATGACGCCAATCTCGCCGCTGCCGTCCTTGTATCGCCAGCGTTCCGCCACCTCGCCCCGGTAGTTGGGATCGAGCGGCTCAAGCGGCAGCTCGGCATTGATTATCTTGATGATCTCGGCCGCCGGCACCACTTCTTCCATACGCCAGCCGTTGGAATGACCCACATCCATATATTCGATGAAGCGCAGGATATAGCCCTTTTCGCGGAAGTAGCGTGCCATCGGTAGAATACTCGTTTCATTCATGCTACGCTTGACAACCATGTTGACCTTGATCGGCCCCAAGCCCACTTGGGAAGCAACGTCCATTCCTTCGATCACCTTTTGCACGGGAAAGTCCACGTCGTTCATCGCTTTGAATGTCGCATTGTCCAAGGAATCCAGGCTGACCGTGACGCGTTGAAGTCCGGCCTCCTTCAAAGCGCGCGCCTGTTTGGCGAGCAGGGCGCCGTTCGTTGTCAGGGTCAGGTCGAGATTGGGGATTTTGGCGAGCATGCCAACCAAAATCGGCAGGTCGCGTCGAACGAGGGGCTCGCCACCGGTCAACCGGATCTTGCTGACGCCATGATCCACAAAAATGCCTGCTAGCCGCGTGATCTCCTCGAAAGTCAGGATCTGATCGCGGTGCAGGAACTGATAATCGGGCCCGAAGATTTCCTTGGGCATACAATACACACACCGGAAGTTGCACCGGTCGGTAATGGATATCCGCAAGTCACGCAGCGGGCGGTTCAAAGTATCGGTTAGGGACATGATTAGGATTAGATAATAGACGAAAAACTATCTTTTAACGTAGGAAGATTATAACAAGTTTATATGAACGCCGACCTCGTTGATTGACTCACCTATTCAGGCATGCTATGATATTAGCCATTATTCTTTCATTATTTTGTACGTAAGGAGTTATTTTATGAGCATAGAATTTATTTTCCGCATTGCTGGCATGCTTCTTTTAGGAATTTTAGGTGCGTTTTGGGGATATCGTCTAGGTGGGAACAATATTTCAGAATCCGTACGCTATGCACTCATCATCGGTTTGATTAGTTCCTTGGCGGGTCTTGTCCTTACACCGTATGTGACAACTCGTCCGGCACGTTACATACGCGGCAAGTTGGGCCGCCTCTCGGCCGAAACACTCTTTGCGGGCTTGACGGGCATGATAGTTGGCTTGCTGACTGCCGCCCTGCTCGCCTTTCCACTCTCTCTTCTGCCTGCACCGTTTGGGCGCATCCTTCCCTTTGTAGGAGTGATTGTTTGTGCCTACCTGGGGATTTCGCTGTTCGTGATGCGCCAGGGAGATATCATGGGGCTGTTTAGTTCCCTGAGCGGACGCGGCGGCGAGAGTGGTTCCTCGTCCTCCTGGACCAATCTCAACCGCACGATCTTACTGGATACAAGCGTAATCATCGATGGGCGTGTTGCCGATATTGCCAAAACAGGATTTCTGCCCGGCACGCTTCTCATTCCCCGCTTTGTGCTGAACGAGCTGCAATATATTGCCGACTCGCCGGATGGCTTGCGACGCCAACGCGGGCGTCGCGGCATGGAGGTTCTCGCCGAGCTGCAAAAGCTGCCGAACATCCTCGTCCGCATCAGCGATATCAACGCCGAAGGCGTGCGTGAAGTGGATGATAAGCTCGTTGTCCTGGCGCGGCAGCTGAAGTGTCCCATTCTGACAAATGATTACAACCTCAACCGCGTCGCCGAGCTGCAGGGCGTGACAATCTTGAACATCAATGAGCTGGCGAATGCGGTTAAGTCTGTGGTGTTGCCCAGCGAGCGCATGACCTTGAACATCTTCCAGGAAGGCAAGGAGTTCGGTCAGGGCGTGGGCTATATGGACGATGGCACCATGGTTGTCGTGGAGAACGGTCACGATTACATTGGTGAATACAAGGAAGTTGTTGTCACGAAAGTCCTCCAAACCGCCGCCGGACGCATGATCTTCGCCCGCGTAGAAGATGATAATGGAAGGAAGAAGAAGTAAACAAAATTGCACCCAAAACAGGGCATGAATCATGCCCTGTTTTGTTTTTAGAAATCATCAGTGCTTGAATCTGTTGTAAGGTCTGTGGTAAATTTAGCCCATGATTCGCCTATATAATACTCTCACCCGCAAAAAAGAAGATTTCGAAACTCTCGAACC
>DATHUN010000212.1:0-3209 GCA_035462205.1 Anaerolineales bacterium | reverse complement strand
GATACTCTCACCAAGCGGGGGCGCATTCGTCCCGGTCAGTGTCTCTTCCTGCCAGGCGGTATCCGCGACAGCATTGAGGCTCACAGTGGCTTCCTGCGTTTGGGGTGCGGTCAGGATCAGCTGAGCGTTGGTGACATCTCCTCGCACATCCTGTAGATCGAATTTGAGGTAAGCGACCCTCGAGTTTTTCCCAATCTTCAACTGCTTGTCATCGCCGTGGTTTCCAGAGGACCTAAGCTGAATCCATCCGTCATCGGAGGGCTGTCTTGCAATCGTTTCTTGCGGTGCCTTCGCCGGGCAGTTGCTTCCCTTGTCAATATCACTTTCTCCGAAGTCTTGTACTCCATCGTTGCAATGATTTCCCGTAAAGCGACCAAGGGGATAATGGGACAGGGACGCGTCGTAGTGCCCGAACAAATGCAGCTCCGAAATGCCAACGTTGTCCGTCATTCCACACCAAGGCGAATCAGGATCTGTGCTCCAGTCATGGGAATCGGGAAACCACTTAAAGATATCGGGGTCGGCCATGCCGCATGCTGGATAACCGCTCTCGGGAAAGGTTTGAATATCAGGATAAATCGATGCGAATTGCAGGAGATCGCGGACGGCAGACGTAAACTGGTGTTCCCATTCGTGGAGGATAATGAGATCGTCTGCACACGGGACCCAACTGTACCCTGTCCCTCCCATCGTATAAGAAGCCGCCCCGTACGACCCTCCGCAACCAAAGATCTCATATGAGCGCCGAGTATTCATATCAAAGGCCGAACTGAGAACGATAGCAAAGTCGCTTTCGGTGGTCATTGAAGAGGCAGCAAACGGAGCCATCTCCCAAGGTGCAATCCACCAACTGGTGCCGATTCGGCCCAGATTCACTTCTGCTTCCAACTGGGATAAGCGGATTTCGGGTTCGATATCGCCTCCTGACCAGTTCTTGATAAGACCCTTGAATTTGTCCACTTCAGCAAGAACATGTGGGATTTCATCAGGAAGATAGCCGAAGGAGAAGCATTCTACCTGAGCGTAGTTATTGAGAGCAGGATCGGAAGGTCGGAGCGTGCGCGGAAGGTCTTGAGCGTCTTCCCGCTGCCAAACGCGGTACTCGGTGCCATCCGGGTTATAGATAGCGACACGCTCTCCGCTTACCCATGGATTTCCAACAATGCAGATATCTTGCTTCGTGAGGAGGAAAACATTGATGACCATCGGCGTCACCTGGTGAGGTTCAGGGGAAGCTGGCACGCGGTCCCAGTGCAGACGCAGGAGGGTTGCGTCGGGCATGAGCCCGGCTGTAAACCATTCGACACGGACATCGTGAAAGCCTTCTGTCAGTTCGATCACAGTGCCAAAGCGATACCAGTGTTCGTCCGGAGTCCATTGATCGAGGAGCCGCATCTCGTCAATGTAAAGACGTACGCCATCCCGGGCAAATGTGGTGAACTGGTAGCGACCCGCATTGAAATACAAATGTCCTCGCCAGATGGCAGATATATTCTGCATAGTTCCTGTTTCCCAGTCGTGATCGATCCCAAACGTTCGATCCGGTACGGGTGAACCAAGAGGATTTTCCTCTTGCATACTGATCAAAGTCCCTTGGTATGGGTCTGTGCCTCGATAGTAGCAAGCACGGAAGAATCCTTCTGGATAAGAAGGATCACACTGTAGTGAGATCGGCGAGGTCGGTATAAGTCTCAAATTATCAAACCAAGCTGTGCCAGTGGTTGTACCTGCCCAAAAACCCAGACGTGCAGCAAAGGTTAACTGGGATCTCTCTCCTGAGTTGAATTCAAAAGAGACGTAGGTCCAGTCATTGGATCCAAACAAAGGCTGCGAGTGGTCATCCCAGGAGCCGATAATGGACAAGTTGGCTCCCATTTGCACAGGTTCAACGCCATACCTCACATTTTCAGTTTTGATATATCCCGAGAGTTGATAGTCCGTATGCGGCATCACGAGTATGGTTTGTCCCCAGAAAGCATCATCGAGCTGGTCGGCAGAAATTTTCACACTTTTATTACCATCAAAAGACTGCGTCTCATCCCAAGTAAAATCAGCAACGTGGCTTGCAGAGCCTGTAGCCCAGTGATCTGGTGAGCCAGTGGGTGAAAAATCACCTTCCTCAAAACTCCCATTCGAAAGCAGGTTGGTTGAATCGACACCAGACGGCGCAGCCGAAACAGTGCTGCTTGCCGCAAAAGCCGTAACACAGATGACGATCGCCATTGTGATGCAAATTAACTTGCGCATCGTGTATCATCCTTCTCCGCGGCTAAACAACCGACGGACTGACGGCGACTATTGCTTTTCTAGTTACTACTAAAGGATGAGCAAAGCCGTGAAACACACAATTCCCCATATAGCGAAGTAAGTGACAAAGTCAATACTTCCGAGCTTTAGGGCCGGCTTATTCGCTGAAAATCATCATTTGTAACGATGTGTGGGAAGAAAACTTTTCGTTACCAGTACCGAGATAGACTTTAGCAGAAGGCATGATGTGAAGAAAAGCTAAACAAGCCGGGGAAAAGATTTTGTTATTTAATCTATTCACCTCCTCATCCCATGACAAAACACTACAAATCGTATCGAGACAGGTTCGTTTGAGAAATCTTTCACTAATTATTATACACTTCTGGAAACCAAAAATCAACTCCCCAGTTGCAACATTCCTATGCTCGGCGTGTCAGCTGGCAGATGCCGACCAAATAATCACAAGTTTCGTCCATTGTTTCTCAATCACAATCTCATTATCGGAAGGTTGATAGTCGAAATCTTTTGGATAAGCTCGGATGTGCATGTTGTTCGATGATGCGCTGGCGACTTTCCATGCTTGGATTTGGGCCAGCAAACGTTTGGTGATTGTTTCATCCAAGCCAAATTGACGCACAAATAAAGCGAAAGGCTGCGTGGCGGGCGAGTCGGGAAGGAACAGTTTATCCGCCGCGACCGCAGGCGCAGATTGGTCTGGCGGGCGTATCAGCGCTGCTAACCCGGTCTTATCCAGCAGCGCAGCCGTGCCAGCCGATTTTTGATTGTCATCGATCACGATCAAAGGCGGCACAAGGTTCCGCTCGACCATGTTGCCCTCTGCCATAAGCTTGCATATTTGCGGCTCGTGCAGAGCCAGCCAGGTCCACAAGCTGCCGCTCAAAAGGTCCCAAACTGTGACCTCCACACCTGCTGAGAGGTCTTTATAGGAGCCTGTGAGAAAG
>DATHUN010000211.1:0-7814 GCA_035462205.1 Anaerolineales bacterium | reverse complement strand
CAACATCATGCGCGACCCGCCCTTCTCCAGGCAACATCTAATCGCCTGCCGCAACGTGCTCATCTATTTGCAGCGCACGGTGCAAGACCGCGTTTTCGATGTCTTCCATTATGCTCTCCGTCCAGGTGGATATTTGTTTCTCGGTTCCTCGGAAACGGCCGAGTATCTGCCGGGTCTATTTTCCGTCGTCGACAAAACGCACCGCATCTACAAAGCCAAACCATGGGCCGGTGAACGACCCCACGTGCCATTCCTGCCGCTTGCCTTACGGAAAACTCGGAGCGGGCGGGAAACGGTACCTATGCATCGGATGCCTGGAGAACGAGTTCCTGAGGAATCCATGCTCCTGGAAGAGCAACACCAGAGGGCACTGGAGTCCTATGGACCTCCCAGCATCATCGTGAACGAGCAATATCGAATTCTGCATGTTTCTGAAAACGCTGGGCGCTACCTGCACCAACCTAAAGGACCGATCACCGGCGACCTTCTCACTTTGATTCGCCCGGAGATGCAACTGGAGGTGCGTACCGCTCTCTTCCATGCCTTTGAAAAAGGCACGGCGACCGTCAGCGGCCCGATCGCCGTGTCGCTCAACGGTCACCGGCGTCGAGTGATCGTTTCGGTCCGGCCGCGGCCCGAAGGGCTAAGCTTTGATCATGCGACCGAGCGTCAGGCACTCGTGCTTTTCCTCGAGGATGAGGTCATCGACGCCGACGAGGTCGCCGAGGAGCCATTCGCTCCGTCCACCCAGGCGGAACCTGATCAGGTCGTAGCACATCTGCAAGCAGAGATCCAACGCCTACGGGAACAATTACAGATCACGACGGAGGAATACAACAGTTCCAACGAGGAAATGAAAGCCGCCAACGAGGAACTGCAATCGATCAACGAGGATTATCGCTCTGCCACTGAGGAACTGGAGACCAGTCAGGAAGAGCTGCAGTCCGTGAACGAAGAGCTTCAAACTCTCAACAGCGAGATGAGGAATAAGCTCGATGAGCTCTCCGATGCCCAAAAGGAGCTGGAAAACCTAATGGGCGCGACAGAGATACCCACCCTCTTTCTGGACGGTGAGATGCGCATCCAGCGCTTTAGCGCCGGGGTGCAGGAACACTTTAGCATGCTGCAAGTAGACCGGGGCAGGCGCATCGGCGACCTGACTAACCGGCTTGGCTATGACAAGTTTGTGGAAGACGCGCAGCAGGCGTTACGTCAGCTTATGCCGGTTGAGCGGGAAATGCAGACTCCAGATGGCAAGTGGTTCCTGATCCGCCTGCGTCCTTATCGCACGAGGGACGATAAGATCGAAGGTGTGGTGGTCACGTTTATCGATATCAATACCCTCAAGCAGACGGAACAGCAACTGGTTAGTGTCATGGAGACGCTGGAGGAGCATGTGTCAGAACGGACGAGCGAGCTGGCAGCGGCAAATGAGCGAATCCGTCGGGCGCGCGACTTATTCTTTACTCTCTTTTATTCCAATCCGATTCCAAGCTCGCTGACGCAGCTCGCTGACGGCAAATTCATCGACGTCAATGATGCCTACTTACAGTTCGCCGGCTTGGAGCGGGAAGCTGTGATCGGCCATACTTCCGTTGAATTAGGTTTGCCGATTTCGAAAGAAATTCGTCCGCAGATCGTGAATATTCTTCTGCAGGACCATATGGTCCGCAACATCGAATTACACGTAAAGCGTGGCTCCGGAGAGATCGCCACGGTGCTGGCTTCCATCCAATTGGTGACCGTTGATCAGGAAGACACGCAGGCACTCCAGGCACTGCTGCTTTCCTTTATTGATATCAGCGACCGCGTCAAAGCGGAACAACAAATCCGATCGCTGGCTTACGATCTCACCGCCGCCGAGCAGGCAGAGCGCCGTCGTATTTCGCAAATCCTGCATGATGATCTGCAGCAACGCGTCTTCGCGGTCAAGATGCAAGTATCTACATTATATGACGCCTCTCAAAAGGGTCACCTGCAATCGGCGCAGGTGGATTTCGCCCAGCTTCAGGAGTGGCTGGACGATGCGATCAATATGACGCGCAATTTGAGCATTGACCTGAGCCCGGCAATCCTTCAGGGAGATGGCTTGACAGATGCGCTGGTCTGGTTAGCTGCCCAAATGGAAAACCAGTACGCCTTGAAGGTCACGATCCAGTCCAACGGTATTGTCGGTCGATTTGAAGATACCTTGCGCATTCTGTTGTTCCAGGCCATACGAGAGATTCTTTTCAATGTCGTCAAGCATGCCGACACACTACAAGCCAGCATCGTGCTGGAACGCCTCGACGGGCATCTGCGGATCACGATCAGCGACGAAGGCAAAGGATTCGATCCGCAGGCAATTTTGGCAGGTTCGCGTGGCGGGGGAGGTTTGTTCACTCTTTGGCACCGGCTTAACCTCGTCGGCTGCAACCTGTAGATTAAGTCGCAAGCCAACGGAAAAGGTACACAAGCGATTATTGAAGTTCCACTAGATAAGTGAGTATAAAATATGGCATCTATTTTGGTCATTGAAGACCACCTTGTTTTTGGAAAAGCACTTGTGCGTCTTCTGACCGAGAAGGCGAATGTAGAGGTGGTCGACGTGCTTCGCACCGGAGAAGAGGCGCTGGAGAAGCTCCCTTCTTTGCATGTGGATCTCGTCCTGATCGACGTTTCGCTCCCTACCATTAACGGCATACAGCTTGTCAGCATGATCCATCATCAATTTCCAGGCCTGCCGTGTTTAATGCTTTCCGGGCACCTGACACCGTTTTATGTGAAGCGTTCTCTCGAAGCCGGTGCGCGCGGCTATGTGCTTAAGGACGATATCCCGGGTGTGCTGGAGGGTGTGGAGCGCGTGCTCGGCGGCGAAATTTACGTCAGCAGCGCCTTGCGTGAACAGGGAATGTAATTGGATGGTCGTAAAAGAAAAGACTCCCTCGGGGAGTCTTTTTGGCTGGGGATCAGGGATTCGAACCCCAATTTCTACGTCCAGAGCGTAGCGTGCTGCCGTTGCACCAATCCCCAATTTTCCACAGCGGGCGGTATTGTATCACGCCATGAAAATGGAGGCAAGCCTCATTTTCGTGCCGAGCGACGGGTGTTATCTTCCATATCCAGCAGGATCAACAGAACTTTCGAGACGGCCATCAAGCCGAAGAAGTAGAATATTCCAGGCAGGGGTTGCTGCAAAAAGGGCGAAATCATACTGAGAATATTCAGGAAGGTCATCCCCTTATCAAAGAACATACCGTTGTAATACTGGGCGGAAAATAGCAAGATGGAGACGATCCAGTTCAAGAGGTAGACGGTCAATGTCGCCCAAGCCAAAATTTCTGCCCAACGGGAGATTTTCAGCACAGAATCACGGTCGAAATAAGTGCCAAAGAAACTTGTCTGTTTTTCGTTTGTTTCGCTCATGGGAGCCTCCAGGATGAATTATACTTTGCCCTTTGTTATAATTACTCGAATGACTCTTTTCGTCGCGAAAATGTTCCTGCCGTTTGTTTCGCGCATGTTCGACATGCGCAAGTTAACTTGTTACCTGGCTTTGCACGTTGAAATTCCAGTTGGAGGTTAACCAAGTTAAGCGGCACCCTGTAAACAGGGAACAAGCTGCGGCCGGGAAGGAAGCGAAAATCCGATCAAGGCACTCAAATGAATGTAGAAGAAAACACCACCAATAAACCAAGTGATTATATTCGCGAAGCCGTCCAGGAAGATCTGCGGACGGGTCGCTTCAATTACGTTCGTACAAGACTTCCACCCGAGCCGAACGGATATTTGCACATCGGGCATGTCAAGGCGTTCATGATTGACTATCTGGTCGCCAAGGAAAATAACGGCGAACTGATCCTGCGCTTCGACGATACCAACCCGACCAAGGAAGAGACCGAGTTCGTCGATGCCATCATGGAGGATGCGCGCTGGCTTGGGATCGAATGGAATAAAGTCACCTTTGCATCAGACTATTTCGATCTCCTGTATGAATGGGCAAAGAAACTCATCCTGATGGGCAAGGCGTACGTCGACGATCAAAGTCCTGAAGAAGTGAGCGCCAACCGCGGTACGTTTACCGAGCCGGGCAAGAACTCGCCCTATCGGGACCGCGACGTGGAAGAGAACATGGACCTGTTGGAGCGGATGAAAAACGGCGAGTTCCCGGACGGATCGCGCGTATTGCGCGCCAAGATCGACATGGCACACCCGAATATCAACATGCGCGACCCGGTCATGTATCGCATCATCCACGAGCCGGCTCATCATCGTACCGGAAACGAGTGGAAGATCTACCCCATGTATGATTGGGCGCACGGTCAGAACGACTCGATGGAAGGTATTACGCATTCCCTGTGCTCCTTGGAATATCGGGATCATCGGCCGCTTTATGAATGGTTCCCGGAACAGCTGGGTGTGTTCCAGCCTCGTCAAATCGAGTTTGCCCGCCTCAACCTAAATTACACGGTAATGAGCAAGCGCAAGCTTCGAAGATTGGTGGAGGAGAAGTATGTCAGCGGCTGGGATGATCCGCGCATGCCGACGTTGCGTGCGATGCGCCGGCGTGGATACCCGGCAGAAGCAATTCTGGAATTTGTAGCTCGCATGGGTTACTCCACAGTCGCTACATCGAATGCCGGTGTCATTGCCGATGTCGCTTTCTTGGAAGAGTGTGTACGCGATGTTCTCAACAAACGCTCGCCGCGGCGCATGGCAGTGCTCAAACCGTTGAAAGTTGTGATCGATAATTATCCCGATGACCTGGTCGAAGACATGGATGCAGTCAACAATCCCGAAGACTCGAATGCCGGCAAACGTAAAATCCCATTCTCAAAGGTGCTCTACATTGAGCAGGATGATTTTCGGGAAACGCCGCCTGCGAAGTATTATCGCTTGTATCCAGGTAACGAGGTCCGTCTGCGGTACGCCTATTTCATTAAGTGCAGCGATGTGATCAAGAATGAGCAGGGCGAAGTTGTAGAGGTTCATGCAACCTACGATCCGAGCACGCGCGGTGGCGACGCTCCGGATGGACGCAAAGTTAAGTCGACCATCCACTGGGTCTCGGCGGCGCATGCCAAGGAAGCCGAATTCCGCATGTATGATCGGCTCTTCACGAAAGAAGATCCGGAGGAAGGTGAGGAAGGATTCATTCAGGCATTGAATCCGAATTCGCTCAGCATGCTGCATGGATTTGTCGAACCGTCCCTCGCCCAGACGCAGCCGGGTGACCGTTTCCAATTCGAACGCCAGGGATATTTCTGCACCGACATCGATTCGACAGAAGAAAAACCGGCCTTCAATTTGACGGTCCACCTCAAGGATACGTGGTCGAAGATTGAAAAGAAGACGAAATAGTTGGCTGTTGCCTCTGTAATCAGACGGACGTATTCCCCCTGCCTTTCAAAACAGTCACACGTTGCATGGGTGGCTGTTTTTCTTTTCCGCCTGGCTCGATTGAACAGCGCCTTTACCATGTAACTTTTGTGCAGGACGCGTAAAGGAGTTCCTGATGGATACGATCACCGGAAAAATCCTCAAGCTGCACGGCTGGCCCGATGGCAAAATCATCGGGGTTGCTAAGAAAATCGCCGCAGATCTCAGCGAACATGGATTCGACCGCGAAACGATTCTTGCGCGGTTCGATGCCGTGCGCCAGAATCCCGGTTCATTTCTGGCAGATGAACTCATGGCTGATCTGGCGCACGAGTGCATTCGCCTGACTCAAAACGAATTGCCCGCCAGGGATGATCTGCGCGATTCACCACTTACCTATCCGATTTGGGGCAGGGATCAGATTGAGGTGGGCTCGATCGCCCAAATGGACAACGCCATGCGCCTCCCCGTCAGTGTCGCCGGCGCATTGATGCCAGATGCGCATATCGGCTATGGACTGCCGATCGGCGGTGTGCTTGCGACAGAGAATTCTGTCATTCCCTATGCGGTAGGCGTTGATATCGCCTGCCGGATGAGGTTGTCGCTATACGAAGTCTCTCCTCACCTGCTCGGGCAGAAGCCCACCACATTTCAGGATGCTCTGCTGCGACAGACTTCTTTCGGAATGGGCGCGCAATGGAAAGGCAGCAACCGCGCCAGCCATCCTGTTTTGGATGATAGCGCCTGGAATGCAACCCGCCTGCTCACCACACTGAAGGATAACGCCGCCCGCCAGCTTGGCACCAGCGGGACGGGAAATCACTTCGTCGAATGGGGCAGCTTTCATCTGTACGAACCGCTGTTAGGAGTGCAGCCGGGTGAGTATCTTGCGCTCCTCTCTCATAGTGGCTCGCGCAGCGTTGGCTTTAAGATCGCCGACTATTACAGCAAATTAGCAAGGGAGAAGCATCCCAGCCTCGACCAGACCACCCGCCAGTTAGCGTGGCTCTCGCTCGATTCCGAGGAGGGACAGGAATACTGGCTTTCGATGGAGCTGGCTGGAAAGTTTGCCTCTGCCAACCATTATGTCATCCATCAGCGCGTGGCAAAGGCCGTGGGGTTGAAAGAAGCGGCCGTTGTGGAGAATCATCATAACTTTGCCTGGGCAGAAAAACTTCCCGACGGCAGAGATGTCATCGTTCACCGCAAAGGCGCGACCCCCGCCGGAGCCGGCGTCCTGGGGGTCATCCCCGGTTCGATGGGCGATGCAGGCTATGTCGTCCGCGGACGGGGTGTGAGCGACGCGCTGGAATCCGCATCTCATGGCGCGGGCCGGCTGATGAGCCGCAAGGCCGCACTGAATTCCATCAGCAGACCCGCAAGAGATCAATATCTGCGCGAGCGCGGCGTCACCTTGCTTGGCGGAGGCATGGACGAGTCACCGCAGGCTTATAAGCCGATTGATACCATCATCGCCGCCCAGCATGACCTGGTGGACGTGATCGGCAAGTTCATGCCACGCATTGTGCGCATGGCAGACGAAGCGGGAGAGTACTAACAATATTAACAACCTTGCGGAGGGAGGAAAAACCTTCGCAAGGTTTTAGTTGACGTGTACACTTAACAAAAGTCCTCTGGAAGGTGAGACAGCATGGCGAACACATTGATGTCGGAGCATTTTCAGCAATATTTGCTGCGGTATTCTCAAACAGAAGTCCTGCAGGAGCGGCGCCAGATCGAAGAGTCTCTCTGGACGGAATACGGCGCGGAATATGCCGTATTCGTTCTGGATATGTCCGGGTTTTCCATGCTTACCCGAAAATATGGCATCGTCCATTACCTGTCGATGGTGAGACGCATGCAGCTGACCACGGAACCGATCGTCAAATCCTATCATGGCAGCATGATCAAATACGAGGCCGATAACTGCTTTGCCATCTTTCCCGATCCGCTTTCGGCGATTCACGCGGCGATCGCCATGCAGCACGCATTTGCCGCATCCAATATGTTGACGCCGGATGATTTTGATATCCATATCGCTTGTGGAATCGATTACGGAAAGCTCTTGATCATCGGGCACGAAGATTGCTTTGGCGATCCGGTCAACCGTGCTTCCAAAATGGGAGAAGACCTTGCAGCCGCAGGCGAGGTGTTGGTCACAAAGGAAGCGATGGAAATGATCCCCGCTTCGGCAAACATCCAAGCAAAAGAAATGGTGGTCTCCATTTCGGGCATTACTATCCCGGCGTTTGCGATCGATTACAAAACTCAGTAGTAAAGTAGTTCGCCATGTCCACTCCAAACTTGCGAGACGCATTCGAAAACGAATTGAGACGAGTTCTGATTCAGAACCACGCTAACTTTCCGGATTGGTATTCCACGCTCGGTCCGCATGCCCGGCAGGTGGTCGATAATATTCTCGAGGAGGATGTGACCCCTGAGCTGATCGCGTTCTC
>DATHUN010000210.1:0-2060 GCA_035462205.1 Anaerolineales bacterium | reverse complement strand
AGGTGAAGGAAGATCCAATACGTACTCGACACCTTCTCGGGTAAAACTTTGTGTTTGAGCATCAGCATTAGTGCGCAAGGGAATAATTAAAAGCAGCGCTACCAGGATTACTCTCATTGCTTTACTCTTTCCTGGACGTTAGAAGGCATCTCTGATTCGAAGTGCATAATAGTGACCCTGCCTTCTCCATCCTCTATTTCCAGGGCCGAATCACGGTCATCAGTCGTCTCCAATTCCAATCGCTTCACGCCGGTTACGGTGTGCGTCATGTGATTTTTGCTTGAGGCGGATGGCGCCTGGAGCATGATTTCAACGCAAGTACCACTCTCGCCGTCCGTGTCAAGATCGATACCGGCCAATAGCAATCCATCCTCGAGCCAGAAGTCTGATTCGACTTCCCGCGCTTGTCCAAGCACTTCCAATCTCGTTGGACGCAGGTTGTTTCGTTTGCCGAAGGCTGCCAAATCAGATTTCCATGACAAGGTTTCAATGTTCTTTCGCATACTAGTTCTCCATTCCAGCAGTTCAATCGTAAACAATTACTTCTGTCCCCATGGGCGTGAGTTCACTCAGCTTCTTTGAAGCGAACATTGGTATCCGAATACACCCGTGGCTGGCAGGATAGACCGCTATCGCCAGGCTGCCATGAATCGCGATACCGTTGTGGATGTAGTTCGGGTAGTAAAGCAGACCAAGCGAGCTTAGCCGCCATCCGGCAATCTTTCGCAAGACTTTAAATCTTCCTCTAGGTGTATGTGCGCGATGTATGTCGCCGTGGTCCACATAGGTCTTCTCATTGCCAGTGCAGACCGGAAGAATGTCTGTAATTGTGCCGGCCGTATCGACAATGAATAGAACCTGGCGATTGAGATCAATCTCAACGTGTGCGAAACCGCTGTATTTTGGAAGCGGTCTGTTGGCTGACAGTAGAGCTTGAAGTTCCGCACGCGTCAGTTTCCCTGTGCGTTGTCTACCTTCCACCTTTTGGAATGCGATCAGCGCGTGCCGGGAGTCCGAGTCCAGAATGCCGTCAACTCGCCCGGTCCAATATCCGAGATCCGATAAGCGTCTTTCTGCTGCAAGAATTTCTTCTTTGGAGACCTCCTGGGCCACACCTTTTCTGGCAAGACCTCTGGCTTGAATCAAGTCACCGGCAAATATCGTGAACGCCAGGAAAAACAAAATCAGGAAGGTGGTCCGCGATCTCAGCTCCATGAATCGGAGCGCTTGAATGTTCCGTTTCCGGTTAAGCATTTTGGCCACTAAAGGGGAGGCTGCGATTGCTGGCCCACCAAGCCATCGACCATCTCAGGGAACATCGGAGAGAGGAATCGCAACAGTGCCGTAACTCCGTCTGCCGATTTGATCGCCAGCGCTACATCAGCGCCTCCCGCTGTTTGCTCCAAACTCACCTGAGTCGGATGTTCAATACTATGTGTCATGTGATCGTCTGGCTTCTCTCCAACCATGATGGCAATTCGATCACCGTGAATCTCATCCCATTCGTCGACAATTCCTGTGAGTGCCAGTTCACGTTCCTGAACTTGCGCGCCTAGTTCAGTTCCGAAGATCTCGTTAGTGACCGACCAGCCTTCGTGTTTACGACTGAAATTCTCCAGGAACTTCGGCCATTCGTTTTTCGGAATTTCTTTGGTCTTCATATAAACACTCCCTCCTGTAACCAGTAACTAGGCAACGGCTGTGCCTTCTTCTTCTCCAACGGAGGATCGAGAACAGGTGTAAAAGACTCTGAAATCACGGACTTGTGGGGATCGGAGCCTGCAGAGTTGCGGTGATAGTGGAGAGAACAGCGAGCTTTAACACAATGCCTGCGTGAGTTTCCCCACAGCCGCATAAATCGCCTGAGTCAACGTGTTAAATCACGCACTAAAATGGCCCCGGCGCCAGGGAACAAAGATTGCCAGATTGTATTCGTTGCACTCGTTAGCTCAGGATTAATTGCCATGTTCATTCACGAGATGACGATTGATGAATGTTCGGGCGCCTTGAAGAAAGCTCGCCTGGGCAGGCTGTCGTGTTCCCAAAACAACCAGCCCTAT
>DATHUN010000209.1:0-3354 GCA_035462205.1 Anaerolineales bacterium | reverse complement strand
TCCGCCACGAGCCAGGGAACCGGCTGGATCTCAAATCGTTGCGGATGGAGAATAATCTGCGGCGTGTATCCCCAGTAACCGACACCCACGGCAATATCCGGTTGGAACCAGCGGTAGTACCATTCCTTTTCCGCGTCCGATTCAAAGTGGACAGCCTGGGCTTCGATCCCTAATTCCAGGAGGCCCTGGTAAAGAAGATGTCCCTGGGTAGAGAGCCCAGCCGGCGGTGGAGGGTAATCATATAGCAGTAAAACTTTCATGTTGAAACACCTCATTGGTTAACCAATCTTGAGCTTGTGCGGAATCGGCAAATCGCCAAAACGCCTCCGCCCTGGGCGTTGTTTCAGCTTCGAATCCACCTCTAGGGAAACTATACGTGCCTGTAATCAGGTCATATTTTTTTTGCCAAATCTTATAACTCAATTTTTCGTAAATATGAGCGGACGGGATCGGCTGCGGTAGATACCGTTTTCCACCGTCTTCATAGGCGAATGTCCACAATTCATCAGCTTGTAGTTTGCTCGTGTGCCAAAGTGAGATGACAGCTTCCCCGATTTCTTCGTGCCGGCGATGCCGCGTGTATTCCCCGGCAGGACTGTGCGAAAGAAGCAGGTCAAACTGCTTCGACGGTAATCTCTGGAGGATGTTTTCTTGAACTTGATTCGGAGCAATGGGAGTTTGCTCCGGGCCATCGTCGAGGTCGCTCATAGAACCTTTTGCGTTCAAAATTTGCAGGGCCTGGTAGAACTTGGGCGAGCGGTCGGGGTCGTTTCCCCGGCACAGAGATAAAATGAACCAATCCCACAATGGCTGGCTTAAAATGGTTCCGCCTGCCCATAATGTTTCATCATCGGGATGCGCAACGATGACCGCAACAGATTTTGGCCCATTTTGAAATAACATACTTACGGGAGAACCTGATTTCTCTCCTTGAATTGTAGCGGATTTGCTTGGAAGGAAATTAAATGAACCTCACAGCCATATGAGAGAAAACGAATTCTCATTTTGGAGTAATATCTTGCCCAGAAGTAGTATAGGAGACAAGGAAACATCTTATATGTACGAACGATCTCTCATGCGATTTTCATTTAGAATAGACCATATTGATCACAGTGAGAGTTCTGGCGATTAAGTTATGGCTGCATTTCGTATTCGAGAAGCGCTGGAAAACGACATAGTGGGCGTGGCAAAGGTTCGTGTGGATACATGGAGAGCCACCTACAAAGGCATCATTCCTGACAGTTTTCTTGAGGGTTTGTCCGATCAAAGCGTTGCTGACCGTTGGAGAAAGTCATTTTGGGAAAATAGAAACCCAGCCGCGGCAGCGTTCGTCGCTGAAAATGAGTACGGAGACATCGTCGGCATTGCGATGTGCGGACCCGAACAAAACCAGGATGTTGTTTATCAGGCTGAAATCTACGTGCTGTATGTCCTTCCCCAGTACCAAAACCATGGCATCGGACGGCAGCTTGTCGCTGCCTGTCTTCAACATTTGGTGCACAATCTGAACGTCAAATCCCTGTTGATCTGGGTCATCGCTGAAAATCCCTACCGAAAGTTTTACGAATCGCTAGGCGGGAAAGCAGTCCTGGAGAAGACTCAGGAGATCGGCGGCCGGCTGATTCGGGAGATCGGATATGGTTGGGAGGAGATTGATACTTTGCTCCATTCGATGGAGACCGCCCGTTCATAATCTGAATTTTGGGAAAGAAGTGAACGCCAAGATCAAAACGAACCAACCAAATTTATTTAATATCGACGCCCGTGGCACGGGCAACTAATTTATGAATTAATGCCGTGGGCAAGATCAAGAGGGTATGTACAAGATTGCTCAAGCCAAAGATTGTGGCAACGAACCCAAAAAAATTGCTGAGGCGTGGCGCTAGATTGCTCATCATCCATGGCCCAGCGCCAAGTAGTAATATGATTGCCAACAAAACCGCCACCGAAATGACTAGCTCCAGCCAGGCATGCCGGTCCGACTCGGATGGCATCATCGTGCTGCTGACCGCGAAAACCAAATAAAACCATAAGTAAAAATCACCCACTCCCGGCAAGGCACGTATCCCCATCCAAAATAGGTTCAGCTGTCCATTGCGCAGCACATCCCAAAGCACACGCATCTCAAAGTGATAGATCGCCACGTAAGCAACGAACAAAGTTCCCACGATCAGCGGCGCGGCGCCAATCAACGAATCGCGCACGATGTCAGATCGGGTTGTTTCTACATATCCCAATTGCAGCCGTCCATCCGGTAGCGATTGCGGAAGGAGGGAAAACCGTCCTGTACGTACACCGAGAAGTTTCGCCATAATAAAATGGCTGAGCTCATGTAAGAACACGCCGGGCAAAAAGATGAACGAAAAAATCGCCATCGTAATGCGGGGGTCACGGCTCAGGATAAGAAAAACTGCCTGGATCTCGCGATGCAAAAGCCGCTGAAGAACAATCAGCGGCACAAGCATCAAAATAAACCAAAATAACCCTGAGAGTTGAGTCATCACATAGTATGTCATTACGAGCAAACGGAGTGAGCGAGGCAATCTCCAGTTAAACAGAACCAACTTCTCGATTTAGCTTGCCAATTTAAGAGGAGATTGCTTCGGACCAGCGCCCTCGCAATGCCATTATTGAGCAGCCGCTTTAGTGATGGCCACGAATTCATCGGGCTTCAGGCTGGCACCACCGACCAATGCCCCGTCAATATCAGGATAGGCAAAGAATTCAGCGGCGTTGGATGCCGTCACCGAACCACCATACAGGATGCGAATCATATCTGCGCCTGCGTCACCGATTATCTCGCTCAGCACCGGACGAAGGACTTTTTGGTGCACGGAATTAGCATTCTCTCCGCTAGAGGCTTTCCCCGTCCCGATCGCCCAGACCGGTTCATAAGCGACAACAGTTCTTGCCGCGTTGGCGGAGTCGATACCGGCGAAGCCTCCTCTGATTTGACGGCGAACCACCTCTGATGTCTGCCCCGCTTCGTACTGGTCCAACGTCTCCCCTACGCAGACGATGGGTATTAGTCCCGCTTTGAGCGCCGCGACGACCTTCTTGTTCACCGTCTCATCTGTTTCGCCAAAATAGGTGCGTCGCTCCGAGTGGCCGATGATGACATAGCGACAATACTCCTTCACCATGTTCGCCGCAATTTCGCCGGTAAACGCACCCTTTTCTTCCCAATGCATATTTTGTGCGCCAAGGCCGATGTCTGTAGCTCCCACCAACTCAGCCACTGCCATCAATGCAGTGGAAGGAGGACACAACACTTTTTCCACGCCAACAATCTCGCTCAGCGGCGCCTTCATCACAGCGACCAAGTCGCGCGCCTCAATGACGGTCTTGTTCATC
>DATHUN010000208.1:0-1904 GCA_035462205.1 Anaerolineales bacterium | reverse complement strand
GGATCGCTGCTGGAAGTAGGAACAGGCTTCCACCCTGAGCTGACAGGCCGAGAGAACATTTACATGAACGGTGCCCTCCTCGGAATGAAGCGCACCGAGATCGATAAGAAGTTCGATGAGATGGTCGAGTTTTCGGAAGTTGCCCAGTTTATTGATACGCCGGTCAAACGCTACTCCTCAGGAATGTATTTGCGACTTGCCTTCGCGGTGGCGGCGCATCTCGAACCTGAAATCCTTGTCGTCGATGAGGTTCTTGCCGTCGGGGATGCGGAATTCCAGCGCAAGTGCCTGGGTAAGATGAACGACGTCGCACAGCAGGGACGCACCGTCCTGTTTGTCAGTCATAACATGTCGGCCATTCTACGTCTCACCCAGGAGGCGATCGTCCTCAAAAGGGGACAGCTCATCAAGCGCGCGCCTACCCCCGAAGCCGTGGATTTCTATCTCGCCTCCGGTCAGGCTGAATCAGGGGAACGCATTTGGGACGCAGACGAAGTCCCAGCCGCGAGTGTGCCCTTTCGGCCGATCTGTTTGCGCCTAAAGGACCGAACGGGAAAGGTTGTCGATACAGTCCGCTCCACTGAGCCGGTCACCGTCGAGTGGGAATATCAACTTGATGCGCCCGTCACCGGTCTGCGCGTAGGGATGTACCTCAGCACGATGCGCGGCGAATATGTCTTCACCGCCTTCGATACCGACGATGCCAAACAATATGAACAGTTTGGGGCGCGCCCGGCTGGGCGTTATATCAGCCGCTGCCAGATTCCGGCGGATTTTTTCAACGAAGGTCGTTATTCACTCGGCGTGAATGCCAGCTCGTTTGGTGTGCGCCGCTATTTCATGGACGAGAATGCCCTTTCATTCAACGTGGATATTTCCGGCGCGCCCGGCACACAATGGCCCGAGGTCCGGCAGGGTCCCATCCGCCCGCGGCTCGATTGGACAATTGAAAAACTAGGCTAGTTGGGCAATTTGTCAATTTGCCCTTCATAAATTTATGCTCAACAAAACTTCCCTCCGCAATTTCATTGGCGAATTGCCTCTTGCCGCCGAGCTGGATTACCTTCTCCGGCAAAAGAACCGCGCCCGCAAGGATCACTATAATCTTTCTCGGTTGCAAAAATCATTGCCTGGTTCAGTAGAAAAAGTGAAACCATTTATCGAAAAGGCACCCGCTGGGAAGAATATTCTCTTTTTCGCCACGCTTCATTACTGGATCGAACAAGCTGCCTACATTTCGCTCACTCTCGCCGGGCTGGGACACAAAGTCACGTTGCTGACTCTGCCTTATTCCGAATGGCATAAGGAATTGGATAAGCTAACCCAGCGACAACGCGTCTTGCACACGCGCGACGCCCTCTCGGCGCTGGCCCCGTTTGTCCAGCATGCCTCCTTTCTGGAGCTCAAGCCCGCATCTGCTTTACCCGCCGACCTCCAGGCGGACGTGGAGGAAGTGTCCCTGTGGGATGCGCAATACACACTGATGCGCGAAGAAGTGGACATGGACTCACCTAAGGATCGCGCGCTGTATGACCTACGTATGAAGCGCAACACCTTCGCTGCCCTCGCTGTGCTTGAATGGATGCAGACTCACAAGCCCGATGTTGTCCTCATCCCCAATGGCTTGATCCTCGAAATGGGAATCCTCTTCCGCGTGGCGCGCTATTTGAATGTCCCTGCGATGACATTCGAATTCAACGATCAGCGCGAGCAGATCTGGCTGGCACAGAATACATCGATCATGCGGCAGGACACCGATTATCTTGTTCGGGAACGCTGCAGCTTACCCATGACGGATGAAATGTACGAGCGGCTCGCCGATCTCGAGAACGCGCGACGAGGGGCACGGGTCTGGGGAAAGTCAAAACGCTTGTGGCAATATGTTTCTGCGCAAGGAGCAGATG
>DATHUN010000207.1:0-9244 GCA_035462205.1 Anaerolineales bacterium | reverse complement strand
TGTATTCCTACATTCCAAGACGCAGAGAGAAAAGCGGCTTCAGCAAACCTTGGGTTGTGGAATGCACCACCTACTCAAGTTGCAGCGCCTACTTTAGCTGTCTTTCCTACCTCAGCTTCAAGCGGCGGAGGAGGTGCAATTTGTAATTGCAGCGGTCCCGATCTTGATTGTGGTAATTTTTCTTCTCATAATGCGGCTCAATCTTGCTATAACTATTGTGTTTCTCAGGGATTTGGCGACGTGTTTCGGCTTGACGGTAATGATAATGATGGACAAGCGTGTGAAAGCCTACCCTGATGTTTCCGCAGGTACCTCAGATAGAAAAAGAATAGCTCAGAGCTATTCTTTTTGTTTCATAAATAGCAAACCGCCCCATGGCTGGGGCGGTTGACAGAACCCTTTTGTGTCTTACGAATATACTTTACTCAAGAGATTCTGCGGCGGTACTATAGCAGTCGAGCCTTCTGCCGTCAATTGGAATGGCTCCGTAAGGGATTTTCTTACCGAATTTTTTAGCATTTTCGCGCAGCGCTTCACAAAGTGTTTAGGGTTCTTTCTTCTTTAATGTTTAGTGCTAAAATACAACGCGGAGAATCACACGATGGTAAAGAAATTTGATGGCATTGTCGAAGCGGTCCGCTACACAGACGGACAAATCCAGTTCGTGCGGGCATTCGAGCGGCGGGGTGCTACCTTTTCGGATCGGGTCTTGATCGAGCGGCACGAACTGCTCGAGCGGCTCAAAAAAGGCAAAAGGTTTGTCACCGGTCAACGCAAGCAACTGCTGGCAAGTACTTTCGAGCAGGGCAAACCGCTACAAATCGTTAAGCGCGATGGCCAGGAATTCGTCTCGACCCGGGAGAATGCTGACCGTGACGAGCTGGAACAGGTTCCGGTGTTTTAAACGCCAATGAAAATTATCGATAAAACTCCTTTCCTGAACGACAAGGGCGAGCTCGGCATCTCGCAGCGTATCCAGGGCATGTTGAAGTATGGCTTCAACTGGCCGAATGAATTGCAGGCGCAAAAGGCGATCATCACGTATTTTGACCGCCAGTTGGAAAAGGGATATACGCTCATCCGCAATTACACTCTCGGGCAGAGCGGAATCATGGTTCCGATTATCCTGCTGGGACCAACGGGTATCTATGTGATCCATATTGCCTACGAGCGCGGGCGCTACGAAGTCAAAGGCGAGGCCTGGAATGTGGCTGCCGGCGAGGGCTACAAGCCTGCTCCGGTCAACCTGATCCAGCGCACGCTGCGCATGGCGAACGCTGTCAAGTCGTTCATCGAACGCCAGCGTGTGAGGCTACCCATCGATATTGAGCCGGTATTGATCGCGGGCGACCCGGGGTTGCACATCGAATCGGTGCAACCGGCGATCCGGGTGCTGATGATCGACGGGATCAAGTCGTTCGTTTCCGGGCTGGCAACGGGACAGCCCGTCTTGAGCAATGAACAGGTCTATGAACTGACCGACCGCCTGATCAATCCACATTTTCCTCGCAAGGAACAGGTCATGCCCCCCGGCGAGCCGCGCGGCTCCGTGGAGGGATCCGCTCCACAGGAAGTCTCACGAGCGCGCGCCATCTTCGATGCCTCCCAGAATGCGAAGCCTTTCGACCCATCCGATTTCGATTTCGACATGAACGAGGAACCCAATTTTGATATCACGCCTCCTGGAGCGGGCGTAGCCGAAACGAGTCCGGTCGAGCCACCAGCGCCGTCCAAGGCTCGCAGCAAACGGACTCTGGGGATGAGCCCGATGCAGCTCGCGATCGTCGCTGTGCTTGTTCTGGCGTTGGTGTGCATCCTGGCAGGTCTTGGGTACTACGTCTTTGCCTTCTCTTAGACCCAAAATTGAATCCATTCCTTTCCATCATCATCCCGGCTCATAACGAGGAAAACCGGCTGCCCGGCACGCTGGAGCAGGTGTTTGATTTTCTTAATCAGCAATCCTTTCCTTTCGAAGTGATCGTGGTCGAGAATGGAAGCCGTGACCATACGTACGATATCGCGAAAATGTTTGCGAGCCACAACAAGAATTTGCATGTTCTCCATAATAACCAGCCTGGCAAAGGACTAGCCATCCGGCGTGGCATTCAAGAGTCCATCGGCGACTATATTTTTTTTTGCGATGCTGATCTTTCGATGCCGATCGAGGAGGTCAGCAAGTTCATCCCACCGCAGCTGCCCGATGTGGATATCGCCATTGCTTCGCGCGAGGCACCTGGCGCAGTTCGTTACAATGAGCCTCAATACCGTCATATCACCGGGCGAGTATTCAATACATTGATCCGCCTCCTGGTACTGCCCGGCTTGCAGGATACGCAATGTGGCTTCAAATGTATCCGTGCTGCCGTGGCGCGCGATATTTTTCCGTACCAAACTCTCACCGGCTGGGCGTTCGATGTAGAGCTCTTATTTATCGCCCGCCGGCACGGCTACCAACTGGTGGAGATTCCGATTGACTGGTATTTCAACGCCGATAGCAAGATCAGCGTCTTTCGCGACTCTTTCCGGATGTTCCTCGATTTACTTTTGATCCGGCGCAATGCGCGCCGCGGCTTGTATGATCCAAAACCCTGATCTGACGTACGAAACAAATCTCTGGCCCTATTACAAACACATCGCCGGATTGGACGAAGCGGGACGCGGCGCCCTCGCCGGACCGGTCGCGGTCGGTGCTGTGATTCTCCCGAACGATCCGGCGTTTCTTTTCTCGACGTTGAACGGTGTCCGCGATTCCAAACAGATGACTCCCTTGGAGCGCGAGTCGCTTGCGCCGCGCATCCAGGAAACAGCGCTGACCTGGTCTGTCGGGTTCGCCTCGGCGCAGGAAATTGACACGCTGGGAATCGTCCCTGCGACGCGGCTGGCTGCCTTACGCGCCCTTCAAGGACTCTCGTTAACCCCACACTATCTGCTCACCGATTTTCGGCTCGAACTTCCACAGCTCGATCTTCCCCAGACTGCACTTGTCCATGGGGATGCGTTGTGTTTGAGCATTGCCGCCGCGTCCGTGCTGGCAAAGACCGCCCGCGATGAATTGATGCGTGAACTGGATTCACAATATCAGGGCTATGGGCTGGGAAAGCACAAAGGCTATGGTACCCAACTCCATCGTCTCGCGATGAAGCGGATGGGCATCTCGCCGATCCACAGAAAGACCTTCCAGGTTAAAGAATTACGGATGACATGAGGACGTCATCCGTAATTTGTAATTGGAAATTGTAACTACGATTTGCTTCTGCGTAAAAAGAACTTCGTGATCTCTTCTGTCACGGCCGGGATAAGTGCCAGCCCCACGACGATTAACCATTCACGCAGGCTAAGGAAATGAGTATTGAAGATTGGTTGCAGGAACGGCACCGCACAAACCAAAATCAGCAAGACAATCGAAAGACCGACCGCATATTGCATATAGCGATTTGAGAACACGCCAATCTGGAACAGAGAGGCGCGTTCCGCCCGGACGGTGTAGGCACGGAATAGCTCGCACAGAGAAAGCGTGACGAATGCCATCGTCTCCGCGCTTTGCACGTCCACGCCGCGCCAATCGTGGCGCAACAAATAGACCAAGGGATTCCCGCTTATGTTGGCACCTGCCTCCAGATGCCAGATCAAGCCAAGCGCAAAAGCGGTGAGCACGGCGCCGGTCTGGGCAATCGTTTGGATACTCAAGCCAAGCAACATGCTGCGATTGACGATCGGCTCCGTCTTGGCGCGCGGCTTTTGCTGCATGATGTCGGGGTCGCCTTTTTCGACAGCCAGTGCCAGCGCCGGCGCACCATCGGTGATCAGGTTGAGCCATAGCAGTTGGATCGCGGTCAATGGTGCGGGGAGGCCTGCCAGGGTGGCGAGGAAGATGATCATGATCTCAGCCACATTCGAGGAAAGCAGGAAGAAAACGAACTTGCGGATGTTCGCATAAATGACACGACCCTGCTCCACAGCCGAGACGATGCTGGCATAGTTATCGTCGGTCAGGACCATGTCGGCTGTCTCTTTGGCAACATCGGTACCGGTGATCCCCATCGCTACGCCGATGTCGGCACGCTTGATGGCGGGCGCGTCGTTGACGCCATCCCCGGTCATCGCCACGACTTCGCCGTTCGCCTGCAGCGCATCCACGATACGCATCTTATGTTCCGGCGAAACGCGTGCAAAGACGGCCGTCTCCTCGATGATGTTCTTGAGTTGTTGGTCGTCGAGCATATCAAGATGGGCGCCGGTCATCAGTTTACGTCCATGATGGAGCATGCCGATCGTTTCGGCGACGGCACGCGCCGTGTTGGGATAGTCTCCTGTGATCATGATCGTGCGAATGCCAGCGTCGCGTGCATGCTGCAGCGCTGGCTTAACCTCAGCCCGTGCCGGGTCGATCATGCCAGCCAGACCTACGAATACCAGATCTTTTTCCAGGTCTTCCGCTTTGAGGTGATCGGGGTTATCCGGCACATCCTCTTCCACACGATAGGCAAGGCCCAAGACGCGCAACGCGTTTTTGGTCATTTCGTCGTTGGCAGCCAGGATACGCTGACGAGTCTCCTCATCCAGTGGATGTGGCTGGTCGTTTCGATCCTGATATTGCGTGCAAAGATCCAACACCACATCGGGCGCGCCTTTGACGGCAATCACATCCCAGTCTTTATGGTTTTGGTTCATAAAGGGGGATGGGTCCTCCGGGCGCGGGGTGGCAACATCATGAATCGTGATCATGCGTTTCCGTTCCGAGTCGAACGGTACTTCATTCTCGCGCGGATAGGCTTCCTTAATCTGCACATGCGCTGCACCGGCCTTTGCTGCTGCTACCAGCAGCGCGCCCTCGGTCGGATCCCCGACGATCCGAAATGTTTTTTGCGAGTCCTCTTCGCCGGTTGTCTCCAGGGAGGAATCATTATTCAATAATCCCAGCCACAAGACGGTCATAATTGCCGGATAATCGGCAATCCTGACAACGTTTCCATCCACTTTGAAGTCACCAAACGGTGCATACCCGGTGCCAGTCACATCGACGAATTGTCCATCGGCCCACAGACGAGTGACGGTCATTTCGTTCTGGGTTAATGTGCCGGTCTTGTCGGAGCAGATCACCGTTGCCGAGCCGAGCGTTTCCACCGAAGACAACTTGCGGATCAGAGCATGACGCTTGATCATCTCACGCATGCCGAGCGCCAGGGAGATCGTCACCACGGCCGGCAGTCCTTCCGGTACAGCCGCGATCGCCAGGCTGATAGCGACGATAAAGACCTCGGTAATTTCCTCCAGGTACTCTCTGAAATATGTGAGTGGATTGGAGAACAGCAGATTGATATTGGTGTTGTTAATGACGGCAACAATAAAAACGATCGCCACCAAAAACAACGCGGCAATGCTTAGCGATTTGCCCAATTGATCGAGCCGGCGCTGAAGTGGAGTTTCTTCCGTTTCCACATTCTGCAGCATGGAGGCGATCAAGCCCAACTGTGTATGCATGCCTGTGCTGGTCACTACGCCGCGTCCGCGCCCGTAGGAGACAACCGTGCCCATAAAAGCTGTGTTCTTGCGGTCGCCAAGTGGGACATTTTTTTCCAGCACCGTAACCGCATTCTTTTGCACCGCCAGGGATTCACCCGTTAAGGAAGCCTCCTCCACGCGCAGGTTGACGGCCTCTAACAGGCGGATATCGGCCGGGACGAAATTGCCAGTTTCGAGGAAGACCAGATCCCCGGGTACAAGCTCAGAGGCAGGGATATAAATCTTGTGACCATCGCGCATCACCTGCGCATCGGGCGCGGCCAGTTTTTTGAGTGCCGCCAGCGCTTCTTCGGCGCGGCGCTCCTGGATGATTCCCAGCACCGAGTTCAGAACGACAATTGCCATGATCGCGGCGGCTTCCACATAGTCACCGAGGAGCGCTGAAATCACGGAGGCGATGATCAGCAGGATCACCACAAAATTATTCAATTGCTCCCAGAGCATTTGCAGGAAGGTCGGGCGCGGCGCCTCGCTCAGCTGGTTGGGACCATATTGTTCGATCCGTTTTTTTGCTTCTGCAGACGTTAATCCATTCCCCGCAACGTGTAAATGTTCCAGCACTTCTTGATGGTTGAGCGCGTGCCATTCGCGCTGCTTGTTTTCATGGGGGCCATTCTTTTCAAGTACCATACACAACTCCTAGCGAGATGTATGTGGTGATGCCAATTAAAAAGACCACCACACCTATTGTGGTGGTCTTGCCAACGCTACGGAGCGCATGGATCACCGATGGCACGTTAAAGGTGCCAATGGGTTGACGACGATCCACTGGCGCCTCCGCAGAGCGGGATCGTTAATGAGGCGCCACGGCTACTCCCCATCCAATTTCAGTTTAATCCACCGTGGAGGACATGTCAAGTTGAACCAGAAGCGAATCCCGGGTAGGCTAGTACTCGGACAACCTAAAAATAGATAGTAATCCATTCGATATGGCGCCTGAATTGCCTTCCAACTTAATCTTGTTGGAGTACTAGAGCGGTTCTGTACTGGATGACCCTCTCCGCCCATTGAACAGCAGTTGAAACATCCACTTAAACGGATATAAGCATAAGTCCACTAACTGGTTGATCGCTCCCATCGCTACCGAAAACCACACAAATACGAAGCGCAATTTTTGCAATGGCCGGATGTGTTCATATGCCAGCGACCCCAAAATAATCGCGGCCGAGATCAGGAAACGCACGATCTCTGAGAAGTGCACCTGCCAGACCTGCTCTACGATCAACTGAACACCAATATTCAAGATCAGGATGTAGGCTGCCTCTTTCAGGATTGGCTCCCGTTCCACTGCATAACTAAATAAACCAGCCGCGAAGCGCATGGTCAAAATCCCAATGCCTACACCAACGAGAACCACCCAGATTTGGTTTGAGAGTGAAACGGCGGCAATCACATTATCAATGCTAAAGACCAGATCCATTAATTCAACGGTCAGAACAACGAACCAAAAGGAACTTGCGTGCAGCGCGTTCCGTTTTTCCGCGTCTGTTTCCAGCTCCGGATTCGTATCCCCTAATTCATTCAGCGCCAAACGGATCAGATACGCTGCGCCTACCAGCCGCACCCAGGGGTTGTGAATCAGAAAACTGGCCAGGAACAGCATCATGCCGCGTCCCAGATAGGCACCCAGGAGCCCTACCCGCAAGGCAGCGACACGTTGTTTGCCTAGCAGGCGATTCAATCGCCGGCCCAACCTGACAATCGGTTTCGGCCAGGGTATATTTTGATCATCCGGCAGGGATACAACCATTGCGCCCAGCACGGCCGCATTATCAATCGAAAGAATTCCCTCCAGAAATATTAGCTGTAAGATGATGATAAAAATCGGCAAGGATGCGCTCATGCAGTCTCCAACGTAGGTGGTGCAGGCAAACGAAACCGCCACACCTCAGTATGACGGTCTATTAGCTCCTCCTCGGACACCTCGAGTCTACGCCTTGCACCGGATGGTGTCAATATGACATAAATCCATGGTGTGAGAATCGATCATCCCGCCGGCGCAATACAGGTGCCGGAGGGAATGACCGTGTCCTTGGCGATCACCACAATCCCATCCCGTACAAAGTAAAGTTCGTGATCGAGATCGTTACTGTTCGTGAATGGTCGGATGATCACGCCATCGCCGATCTGCACGTTCTTGTCCAGGATCGCCGATTCGATATGACAATTCCTGCCAATGCCGATCGGAATCTCGGGGTATTTCTTGGGTGTGTAATAATCCGCGCCCATAAGGATACTATCTCGAATCACTGTCCCTTCGGAGATTTGGCTGCGAATACCCACAATGGAATGCGTAATCTCCGCCTTACGGACACGACATCCCTCTGCAATCAACACATCCTGCAATTTGCTATCTTCCACCGTCGAGCCGGGCAGGAAGCGCGCATGGGTATAAATTGGCGCCTTCGGATCGTAAAAATTAAACGGCGGGTTGGAACTCGTCAATTTCAAATTCGTTTCATAAAAAGAACGGATCGTTCCAATATCTTCCCAATAGCCATCGAAGTCGAATCCAAACACGTTCAGTGACTTGATCGCCTGCGGGATAATGTCTCCACCGAAATCATCGTAGTCAGGGAAGTTCGTCAGCAGGTCGAACAGCACCTTTGTCCTGAACAGATAGATACCCATCGAGCCCAAAAACGGGCGCCCTTCGTCATGAAACCGGCTGATGAAATTCTTTTGGATCTCGGGGTCTTTGGGCTTTTCCGCGAATGCGGAGATCCTCCCATCGGATTCCACCTTCAGTATCCCAAAACGGGATGCTTCGCCGCGCGCGACAGGTTGAACCGCCACCGCGATATCCGCTTGTTTCTCCCAGAGAAAATCTGCCATTTGGCGATAATCCATGCGATAAAGATGGTCACCCGCCAGGATCAATACATACTCGGCGCCCGATGCCTGGATTTCGAACAACTGCTTGCGGACCGCGTCCGCCGTACCCTGGTACCAGGCCGCGCTTTCGGCAGTTTGTTCTGCGGCGAGGATATCCACCCAGCCGGTGTGGAACACGTCGAAATTATAAGTTTGGGAAATATGCCGGTGCAGTGAAACGGAATTGAACTGGGTGAGAATCGCCACGCGATAGATCCCCGAGTTAATACAGTTGCTGATCGGAATATCAATGAGACGATATTTGCCGGCGATCGGCACGGCCGGCTTTGAGCGCATCTTGGTTAACGGGTGCAAACGCGACCCGCGCCCTCCTCCCATAATCACACCCAATACATCGTTCATTGATGGCATCGTGGACCTCCATGCGATAAACTGCAGTCACTGTGCATGACTTCACCTGTAGTTTGTGTGGCAGTATTATCTCTTAATTTTAAAGAACTGTCGCAGCTTTCCGTCTAAAAAAACCAAGGGGTATGCCATCAGAATTACCGTATCGAACAAGGCAAAGATAAGATAAAGTTTCATTTCTTCTCCAGATATTCACGTTGTCCCCTTACGATCGCTGCCGATTGTATGGAACCGTCCATATTTCTGCTGGGCGCGTTGAATTCCAAGAACCAGAAGTAGGCAGCGATAGGTAATTTCATTCTACAGTTTCAACAAGACGGCGTCAACATACATCAGATGAATTTAATGAAACTCATATTTCTTGAGCACCTGTTCGCGAACTTTCCAACATGAATTTCCGTCTTAAACTAGAAAGAATACTTCAACATTGATCATGGGTAGGAGAAGAACGCTATGACAAAACGAAAAAAACTGCTTG
>DATHUN010000206.1:0-2065 GCA_035462205.1 Anaerolineales bacterium | reverse complement strand
TTCGCGGATGGTCTGGTGATATTTCCCCTTCACCTTGACGGGAATGGTGAGCCATTGCTGGCCCTGGGGCGTCTTGATCTGATTTCGATTGCGCCAGTCGCGGCGGGTGTATTGCGCGTCGTCGTAGAGAATAAACTCATCCGCGCAGGCAATCATATCAAAGTAGCCTTTCCATGGGATGTAGTTCGACTGGACAATGGCCACTTTCTTCATAATTATTTCAGTGCTCGAGCACTTAGAAAATTCGTACAACACAACTGATTCCTTGATTTCTGAAACGTTATAGACGCTCCGCGCAAGGCATCGCATCTGGCGATGGCATAGTTCGGACGTACCTTGTCCAAAACCTCAGCCATGGTTGATTTAAGGATGTTCACCGATAAGTGCAAATACGTTACCGGGTAAACGAGAGGATAGCTTTTGAGACTATCATAGGTCATATCGTCCAGCACGATCCTCCCCTTCGACAAGTCCATACAGCAATCTGTTGCCAGCGCTTTGACATCACGAGCAATACCATCCCAATCACGACTGAGTGATATCGAAGGCCCTTCGTACCCTTCGTACAACTGTTTTGAGAACTGAAACACGTTGACAGCCATGGAGGTAAATACAAGGATCCCGCATAGACTGAAATATAGATTTGTAACTGTCCTCACTCGGGTCAAGGCGATCCGTGAAAACCAAAGCGCCACTAAAATGGCCGTCAGTAAGTTTAGAAAAAACGAACGATAGAAGTTCTGAGCAGAGTCATAGAAGAACAAGAACAGGATAGGGACCGCAAACAAAACCAGTGCCTGCCCCTGAATCAATCCGACCGTTTCCCCGTTCGCACGTCGACGATACATGGCCGCATATCGGCTTACCAAGAAAATGGATGCACCAATAGTTGCACAAAGACAAAGCACAAAATTCATCACCAAGACGACCTCGTTCGCTTCGTTGAGTATGGAACGGAGGCTCTCCTGCCAACCATCGCCACCGGTGATGCCGGGTAGATAGTTAATGACGTAATTGCTTTCGTATCTGAAGGAACTCAGATATTTGCTAAACTTGGCCTGCACCCAGTCGGTTACGCTAATAGACTGAAGATCGCTTCCATTGAGGGTCATTCGTGCCCAGAAGTGCTCAATGTCGGGGTAACCCATGCAGCTAGAATGGTGAAAACTGATCGTGGTCTGAGCCATAAGAATAAGCGACACAACCACCAGCAGCCCCGCTAGACGGTTGCCTAAGATCGGATAAACAAGAAGATGCGCAAGATAAAGCGTCAAAGGAACAAACAGGAGCCCCTGGATATGCGCAAATAAAGACATCACGCTGCTCGACAGCAATAGGGCGAGTAGGCCATAGCGCACAGTTGATTGCTGGGAAAGCGACTGCAAACTCTGGAATGTCAGTAGACAGCAGACAATATTGAGTGTTTGTACATATTCGGCTCGCGCCAAAGTCAAACCTGAGCCAGCAACGCCTATCAGCGAGGTTGTCACCACCACGGCAGCGTTGGGGTTTACGCCCTTGACGGCATACAATATTGCAAGACACATGGCTGTCAGAATCGCGGCGAATGGGAAAATCCGCATCTCGACCGGAGAAAGGGCCAAGTCCAACCAGGACATGATCCAGGCAGGAATGACGAAGAACAGCGGAATGTCTTTCACATTGGAGGCACAAAGAGGGTAAAACCCATAGGCCACGCCTTGATCCTGAATGTAGCGTCCTGCCTGCATCCGGAATGCGATTTCGTCCGGATAGATGGGGATAAAATGCCAGGCAGTCAACGCGACGAGCGACAGGAGCATAAGTGTTCCCGTCAGGAACAGATGCCTTCGGTGTACCCGATGCTTTCCCCCTGTTTCAACAACCATGAATTGATTCTGTGATTGACCAGGTCCGCTCATTCGATGGAATAGAGGTCAACAGATTCTCAGATTCGGCGAGAAACCGAGTAGTCAGGATGGGGCGGAATCTGCCTGGATGGATGGAACTCGTGCGCTTGACTCGAAGAAGAGTACTACCCGTTCGTTGGAAGCAGCTTTTCCATGTCGCCAGGGACCTTCCTCTT
>DATHUN010000205.1:0-17584 GCA_035462205.1 Anaerolineales bacterium | reverse complement strand
TGGCGCTTCCGTGGCGGGGGCATTCGGTGTGTTTCCGCCACTACCTGCGCCCGTGACCGCATTGCAGGCTAGGGCAGCCAGGGCAAGGCATGCAATCGCCAGAAAAATATTGACCTTCCGATTCATCGCATTCTCCTTTGGTAAAAAGCTGGCGAAATTTTAACAGCTTGTCCTTGAAATTATATAGTACATCATGGGGAATTTTGACCTTATCTCTCCATTGTCAGCGCGACCCAATCCCCCATTTGCCGGCGTTCGTTCATTCGTAGACCTTTGCGCTGCCCCGCTTCTAGGACGCGTCCCTCCTGCTCTTGTAGAATCCCGCTCAGGATCATAGTTCCCTCCTGCTCGAGAAGATCCGCAAGTCCTGCTTCGAAGAGTCGGATGATCACTGGAGCGAGAATATTCGCCAGAACAAGCGGTGCTCGATCCATTAGGAATTTACCACGCCTGATTTCTTCTACAGAACCAACGCTCAAAATCAATTCCTCACCAACGCCGTTAGCGTTTGCGTTTTCGCGGGCATTCTCGATTGAGCCCGCGTCGATGTCCACGCCCAGAGCCTGCTTTGCACCGAGCTTGATCGCGGCGATCGACAGGATGCCTGAGCCACAGCCAACATCAATAACTTGTGACGGCGAAGCATGCTTCATGGCGACGAAAATTGGTTCCATCAATTCTAAACATAGCTGTGTGGTGGGATGCGTTCCAGTACCAAACGCCATACCAGGATCAATTTTGATTGCCACTCGATTGGGGTCCGGCGAATCCATCCAAGCCGGCACGATGACGAGCTGTTTACCAATTAGGATTGGCTGGTAGTGCTGCTTCCAGGCTTCCATCCAGTTCTGATCGGCAACCTGCCGGTATGTGGCAGTGGGCAGAGGCTGGATTCTTCCCAAGTAGTAGAGCGACTCTTCGAGCTTTTGCCGCGTATCCTCAATTTTGTCATCGATTTCCAAATACGCGCGAACCGTAATGGGTCCCGTCGGCGTGCCAGCGTCCTCCTCATCGTTGTATTTGACGCCCTGCTCCATCATCACGCCGCTATAAGCGAAACGAGCCAATACATCGGCAACGGCTTCTGCCAGCTCCCCATTTACAACAAGAGAGACCTCAAGCCAATTCATGTTCTTTGAACCCCATGAGTTCATAGATTTCATTGATCAAGGCATAGTCACGGGGGCGGATATCGGGCAGGTTATCCAGTTGAAAAAATCCATATTCCGAAACTTCATCGCTGGGCTGAAAGACCCCGCCCGTGATGGTGCACAGATAATACATGGCAAACTTATCGGGCGGAACGGTTCTATTCAAGAGCAGCTTTTCGGCTTGCACCTTAAGGCCCGTTTCTTCCCAAACTTCACGTACTACCGCATCTTCAGCAGTTTCGCTATATTCCAGACCGCCACCAGGTAAGCCCCATGGGTGGAAGCGCTGATACGTCAGTTTAACCAAAAAGATTCGTTTTTGATTATCAAAAATTACTGCTGCAGAAAAAACCTGAAATAAGGGTCGGATAATACGCGACAAAACCAGTTGAAGCCAATAAGGTAAGTGTTTCCAGACCTGCAATAAAAATCGTTTCATGGCTCGAATCGGTAGAATTTAATTTGAGCCTTCTCCAAGGTTACTAAGCCTGCCTTGATGTTTGGCTCAACAACCTCAAGAAACTTCTCAAGATTCTCTTGAGTATCGACGATCTCAATCACAATAGGAAGGTCTTCAGAAAGGGTATCAAATCGAAATGTATGAATTTTTCGCGTAGTTCCTCCAAAGCTCATCATGCCGCGCACAACTGTTGCCCCGGCGAGACCTTGTTCGCGTGCCTGCATAACAATCCACTCGTACAGCGGCTTGCCGTGATATTTATCTGCCTCGCCAATGAAGATACGAAGCAGCGCTCCTTCCTGGGGTAAATGCATGGTTATCTCCAAATCCAAAACGCGACCATTCGTCCCAGCCAGACCACGATGAGACCGAATATAACATTGGCTCCGACATTTGCCAAAGCATTCAGGATCTCATCATCACGAAGCAAATTGATGGTTTCGTTGCCAAAGGAAGAGAAGGTTGTAAACCCGCCCAGAATTCCAATGAATACAAATGCTCTTGACCGGGAAGTAAGGACGCCGCGTGTCTCCGCCAATTGGGCGAGGAAGCCGATTACAAAACAGCCAATCAGATTGACCGCAAGGGTGCCATAGGGGAAGTCAATACTTCTACTGGCAGTTTGCATCCACGTACCGAGGCTATAACGAAAGACGGAGCCTAACGCTACGCCAATGGACACGAAAATAAGAGTATCCACAGAAGGCATGATGATTTCAGTTTAATGGTATCGGCTATCCACTTCGAAAGAAGCGGGAGTTGTTATCATAAACCACAATAGAGGGAGTTGGGATCGCAATCCACGCATTCCAACTGCAACGTGGCGTGCGAGATATTGTAGCGATGATAGACGAGCTCGTTGATGCGACCCTGAATCTCAGCCCCTGCACTGACGGAGATGTCCTGGGTAAGAATGTGCGCCGACATGGTGCGCAAATTCTGGGTAAGACTCCAGACATGGAGATCATGGACACCGAGAACACCATCCACTTCGGTGATATCCTTTACCATTTTTTTCATATCCAGGTCGGACGGCGTAGACTCGAGTAGGATATCCACCGTCTCATGTAAGATTCCCCAAGCGTTATACAGGATCAGAAAGCCGATTAAAACACTGACCAGTGGGTCGAGCCAGTTGGCGTGGGTAAAATAGATCATAACGCCCGCGATCACCGCGCCGACCGTAGAAATCACGTCGCCCATCAAATGGACAAATGTAGAGCGCAGGTTGAGGTCGCTTTCGCTACCGCGATGGACAAGCCAAGCGGTAATCGAGTTAACAACCACCGCAATCAGCCCGACACCGATCAAAATACTGGAACGCACCTCGGGTGGCGACATAAATCGTTGATAAGCTTCGTAAAAAATCCCAAGCGAAATTAAGACCAATGTCGTGGAATTCAGCAACGCCACCAGAATTCCAGCACGATGGTAGCCGTAAGTCTTGCGCGAGTTGGCCGGCTGGGAAGTAAGCCGGATCGCGAACCAGCTCAATCCCAGGGCGATGACGTCGGTAAGATTGTGCGCCGCATCGGTAAGCAGGGCGAGACTATTGGCAAAGTATCCGGCCGAGGCTTCAACGATGACAAACGCCAGCGTTAGAAAAAGGGACAGGGAAAGTCGAGATGTAGTTTGGTTTGCGGCTTCTCGTAAATGAGAGTGTACTTGTGGTTGAGAGGTCATAATTCTTGTTTTTATTAACGAGGCTACCTAACCGTGTTCCACGTGGTCGAGCCCCAAACGATACAATTTTGCCACATGATCGTCGTCAAGTGCGTAAAACACCTGCCGTCCATCCTTTCGGCTGCGGACAAGGCGCATTTGACGGAGACCCCGTAATTGGTGGGAAACTGCTGATTCGGTCATTGCTAGTTGTGCGGCCAGGTCGCCCACGCTCATTTCATGCTCCATGAGCACAGAAATGATCCGCAAACGGGTCGGGTCACTGAGGGCGCTGAACAGGTCAGCTAAGTGAGTGGAGGTATTGTCTCGAAGTAACATGTGAAATATATGAATAGTTGCTCAAGTATTCAGCATTATACAATAAAAAGAGAGAATCGTCAAATGACGATTCTCCTAATTATCCACCCAACGCTTCATTCAACCAATCTAAAAATCCCTTTTGCTGTGGCTGGACCGTTGTGCCTAAGCTTTCTGCGAGCTTTTCGAACAGTTCGCGCTGTTCCGTGGTCAGCTTAGTGGGGATCGCAACATTGACGATTACAAGTTGATTGCCTCGCTCTTTTCGGCGCAGGAACGGGACGCCCTTGCCACGGATCGTGAAGACTTTACCAGGCTGTGTGCCGGCAGGTACCCTGAGCGTTTCGTTTCCATCGAGCGTTGGAATCTCAACATCCGCACCGAGAACTGCCTGGGCTACATTAATATCAAGGTTCAAGAGAATATCATTTTCGCGTCGCTTGAAGAATTGGTGTGGCAGCACATTCAGCACCAGGAAGAGACTTCCATTTGGGCCGCCGAAAACACCGGGTCCACCCTCACCTGCCAGGCGGATTTGCGTGCCCTGGTCCACGCCGGCTGGAATCTGAACTCTCTTGTTGACCGACTTGCGCTCCAACCCACCACCATGACAGGTCTTGCATGGATTCGCAATTGTCTCGCCGCGTCCGTTGCAGGTGGGGCACGTCGTCGACTGGACCATTTGTCCGAGGAAGGTCTGGCGTATCTGGCGTACTTCGCCCTGTCCGTTGCAGGTGGGGCATTTTACAGGGGAAGTACCCGGCTCGGCACCGGAACCATTACAGCGCGAACAAGTCTCCTCCCGCTGGAATTCAATTTCTTTTTCCACGCCAAACACAGCTTCTTCAAACGTCAAATTGACCTGCATTTGCAGATCCTGTCCCTTACGCGGCGAACGCCGTGAGCGTCGATTGGTGAAACCGAAGCCACCGAACAGTTCTTCGAAGATGTCACCGAAGTCGGCGGTGTAGTCATGGAAACCACCGCCCATGCCACCGAGTCCCTCTTTCCCAAAGCGATCGTAACGGGCGCGCTTGTCTGAATCAGAGAGCACACCATATGCTTCATTGATCTCTTTAAATCTCTCCTCGGCGTCCGGCTCTTTGCTCACATCCGGGTGGTATTGGCGCGCGAGCTTGCGGAACGCAGCTTTGATTTCATCGTCGCTCGCATTCCGTCCAATACCAAGAATTTCGTAATAATCGCGGTTACTCATAATTCAAATACGTCATTGCGAGAGCGCTATTGTCCGCTCGTGGCAATCTCCATTGATCATGGCATATCTATAGAATTCGCCCGCTAGACTGGATATTGCTTCCGGGCACAATCCAATGATTTGCTAAGCAAATCAGGCGGTGTTGCTGTCGCTCGCAATCCCGCCAAACTTAGGCGGGACAATGATATTATTCCTTCACTTCACCTTCAACAACATCTGGTCCAGAATCAGGATTTGGATTCGGATCCGCTTCGCCCGCCGGGGCAGCTTGTCCTTCATAGACGGCGCCACCAATCTTTTGAATGATTTGACCTAATGCTTCGGTCTCGGATCGGATCGCAGCTACATCTTCGCCTTGGGCGACGTTCTTCACATCGGCAACTTTCTTCTCGACCTCGGTCTTGATATAGTCTGGGACTTTATCGCCGAACTCGCGTAAAGCTTTCTCCGCCGCATAGGCAGTATTATCGGCGTTGTTGCGCGCTTCGATTAAATCGCGGCGCTTGCGGTCTTCTTCTGCATGGGATTCGGCGTCCTTGCGCATCTTCTCCACTTCGGTATCGGAGAGACCTGAAGAAGCAGTAATCGTAATATGCTGAGAACGTCCGGTGGCCTTGTCCTGAGCGGTAACTTTGAGAATACCGTTGGCGTCGATATCGAACGTCACTTCGATCTGCGGCATGCCACGCGGCGCCGGCGGGATGCCATCGAGAATAAATTTGCCGAGCGACTTGTTGTCGGCTGCCATTGGGCGTTCACCTTGCAAAACGTGGATTTCCACTTGTGTCTGGCTGTCGCTGGCCGTAGAAAATACCTGGCTGCGACGGGTTGGGATGGTCGTATTCCGTTCGATCTGCGGAGTGGCGACACTACCCAGGGTTTCTATCGAGAGCGTGAGCGGGGTGACATCGAGCAGAAGAATATCTTTTACTTCTCCTCCGAGCACGCCAGCCTGAATCGCCGCGCCGATGGCGACCACCTCATCAGGATTCACTCCCTTATGAGGCTCCTTGCCAAAGAAGGCGCGGACGCGGTCCTGCACGGCAGGCATACGTGTCATACCACCGACCATGACCACTTCGTTGATGTCACCAGCTGTTAAACCAGCGTCGGATAATGCCTGTTTAAGGGGAGCAATCGTCCGGTCAACGAGATCGGCGGTTAGCTGTTCGAGCTTGGCACGGCTGAGGCTCATCACCAAGTGCTTCGGTCCGCTTTGATCGGCGGTCAAATACGGTAAATTGATCTCGGTCTGCATCGTCGTCGAAAGCTCAATCTTGGCTTTTTCGGCGGCTTCTTTCAAACGCTGTAAGGCTTGCCGATCATTATGGAGGTCAATCCCATTATCTTTCTTGAACTGCTCGATCAGATAGTCCATCACGCGCAAATCAAAGTCATCGCCGCCGAGGAAGGTATCACCGCTCGTGGCGCGGACCTGGAATACACCATCCCCAACATCGAGAATGGAGATATCGAACGTACCACCGCCAAGGTCATAAACGGCGATAATTTCATTTTTCTTTTTATCGAGACCATAGGCGAGAGAGGATGCAGTGGGCTCGTTGATAATACGCAGCACTTCGAGTCCTGCGATCTTGCCCGCGTCCTTGGTTGCGTTGCGTTGGGCATCATTGAAATATGCTGGGACGGTGATTACGGCCTGCGTGACCGGCTCCCCGAGATACGCTTCTGCATCACGCTTGATCTTGGCAAGGATCATCGCCGACACTTCCGGAGGGCTATATTCCTTTTCGTCCAGCATGACGCGTACATCGCCGTTTGGAGCTTGGTTGACAGCATAGGGCACGCGCTTTTTAGTGCGTTCCACTTCGGCATCATCAGCTTTGCGCCCCATGAAACGCTTGACCGAAAAAATGGTATTCTGCGGATTCGTGATCGCCTGGTTGCGCGCCACACGTCCGACTAACCGTTCGTGATTTTTATTCACGGCGACCACCGAGGGAACGAGTCGCTCGCCCTCGGCGGAGGGAATTACGACGGGTTCACCTCCCTGCATCACCGCGGCGACGGAGTTTGTCGTGCCCAGATCGATTCCAATAATCTTGCCCATGATTGCTCCTTTGAAAACTCGTAGAGGCGAGATCACCCCGCCTGGGCAGGTAGACCCTGCCTCTACAAATAAATTATTGTGCTACCCGCACTAATGCTGGGCGGATGACTCGATCACCGAGCATATATCCATTTTGGACGACCGCGATCACAAATCCGCTTTTCACGCCATCGGCAGGCTCGTGCGAAATCGCTTCATGAAAGTTCGGATCAAACTCCTGTCCTTGCGCCTCGATTCGTTTGATACCTTCGCTCTCCAGCACATTCTGCAGCTTGCGGGCGATCAATTCAATGCCGCTCGCCCAGGGATCATTGGTAGGACGATTCTGCAAAGCCCGCTCGAGATCGTCGAGAGCGGGCAGAACCTTCTTGATAATGTCGCCCTTCATCGAGACGTAGGTCAGTTCGTTATCGCGCTCGAGTCGTTTCTTATAGTTCTGGAACTCAGCCTGCGACCGCATCCAGCTATCGCGATATTCGGACGTTTTGGCTTCTGACTCGGCAAGCTTTTTCTTAAGCGATTCGACCTCAGCCGATAGCTGTTCGGTGTTGTCCGATTCGGCCACCGCTTCGGTTTGAGTCTCTTCGACTTCCTCTTCCTGTGTGTGTTTCTTGTTCTCGGTCATACGTTCTCACCTTTATTCTTTATTCACCAGTTATGGTGTCATTGACAAGGTCACTTAATAATCCTGCCACATAGCGGACGGTGGGAATTGTTCGTGCATAGGACATGCGCATCGGTCCGAGCACACCTAGCATCCCGGTTGCCATGCCCGGCACGCCATAACGTGCCACCACGATCGAACACTGGCGCAACTCTTCCCATTCCCCTTCTCCGCCGATCAATACCTGCAGCGCACCAATATTGCTGTTAATCGTTGTACGGGCAAGCAAATCTTGTAAAGTAGATCGTTCTTCAAATAATTTCAAGGCGCGGCGCGCATCGTCTTCTGCAAATTCGGGTTCGGATAAAACATTCGTTAAACCGTCGGTATAGATTTCACCGGCAACGCTTTGCGAAGTGCGACGCATATCCTGCACGATCAGACTCAAGATATCCTGGTCCAACGCATCGGAACGCTGTGGTAAGGCGAGAATATCGTCTACGGCCAGACCGGCTAAAATCCCGTTCAGGCGCGCTGCCGTCTGACTAAGGCGCTCCTGCGAAACAGGCTCCGCCAGTGTCAAAATCTGCTGGCTGACTTCACCGCCCGCCATGACAAGCACCATCAAGACTTGGCGTCCCTGGGTGGAGATCAATTCCACGTGCTTGTACTTCGCTTTTTCAGCGTGAGGCGCCGTGACCACCGATACTGCCTGCGACTGGTGCGCAAGGATAGAGGCCGCCAGAGTCATCCACTGCTCAACACCCGGGCGAGCTTGATAGAACTGGTGGGAAATGGTGGCCTGCATCGAAGGAGACAATTCCGCTTGGTTCATCATCTGGCTGACGAAGAAACGATAGCCCTCTTCGGTGGGCACACGCCCGGCAGAGGTGTGAGGCTGCCGCAAATAGCCCATTTCGGTCAGTGCGCCCATCTCGTTACGAATGGTGGCCGATGAGAGGCGCAAATGATAATGCTCTGCCAGCCGCTTTGAGCCAACCGGCTGCGCGGATTCTATATAATCACGAATGATTAAAAGAAGAAGGGTTTTCTGACGTTCCGTAAGCTCTGGCATATTCTCACACATTTAGCACTCTCAGACTGAGAGTGCTATTGAATGATAAATAATAATATCATGTGGAAAAGAATGACGTCAATAAGAGGAATGTAAGAGATTAAAAAAATTAAGGGAGATGTATTGGGCGCCAGGCGGGGTCAAAGTCAATGCCCGGATCGTTTGTGATGCGGGTGCGGCTCGCCCCAGTAATCGTCATAATATATATATCGCGATTTCCTGTGTTGTCTCTTCCCTCCGCAGCGAGCCACCTACCATCGGGTGAAAATTCGACATCCTCGATTGGCATCGGGAAGTTGTTTAACCGAGTTGCGGTTCCCCCATCGCCATATTGCACACTCATTAACCATGGGCGGGCACTGCTATTATCTGCATACCGCTGGCTGAAAAGAATCACGTTGCCGTCCGCGGACCAAGCCGGTTGGAAATCCCATAACGATTGACCACTGCGTGCTAGTTGCACGTTATCCTGTCCCGTGCTGCTCATCACCCAAACTTGATAGGTATCCAGGCGCTTTACGAGGTAAGCAATTTCTCTTCCATCCGGGGACCACGCCGGCTGACTATTTTCTACATTGACATCCGGCCCTGTCAACCGGGTCACGGCCAGAGAATCCATATCGAGCGTATAAATCTGCTTGTTGCCATCGCGGATCGACGTGAAAGCAATCTTTTTTCCATCAGGCGACCAATCGGGGTCAAAATCTGCGCCCGGGACATTGGTTAATTGCATAATACCAGTGCCATCGGCGTTCATGATAAACAGACTGGAATCAGAATAGGAACCATCGACAAAATCGCTGCGTCCGTGGCAGGGCGAGGTAAAGACCAGACGCGAGCCATCAGGAGACCAGGCCGGCTGGCATGCCCCAATATTTTGATTGGTGAGCTGGACGAGATTGGTTCCATCCAAATTCACAGTAAAAATTTGAGGCAGTCCGGTACGGTCCGAGGCGAAAGCGACTTGACCGTATCCACCTCCCATGGAGGTAGGCACTAAGACCGGAGGGCTACCCACTGTCGAAGTGAATTGTACACTGGCAATTGAGGTCGGAGCGAGAGTATACGTGGGAGGTTGTGTAGTAATTGTCAGTGTCGGCGAATTAAGAAGGGCCTGTGTAACTGTAGGGAAAGGCAACGAAGTGGGCGTATAGGTCGGCACGGGGAGTGGAAGAGAAATATTATTAAGAGGTGCCATGAGGTTCATCAATTCCGCAGGAACGAGACCCGGTGTAAATCGTGCTGCGCCGACAAGAGTCATGGAAAGCAACAACAAGACGACTAAGATAGACACAAGCAGGCGGCCACCCTTATTTTTTTTTCGCCTTGGACGGAAGACAGGTGCTTCCTGCAAGGGCGAACCATTTTTGGGATCAGGTTTTAAGTTGGCGAGGGGTTCTGATGCTTTTTCGATCGGATTTTGTTTCGGCTCGTCGAAGGCTTCGGGCGGAGGCGGGATCACGTAATCGCCTGGCAAACGTTGGGTCTTCGATTTAGAACCAAGTAACGAGCGCTTGAAATCATCCGCGTTTTGGAAACGATCGGCCGGATCAATACCCATCGCCTTTTCAATCGCCGCGGCGAGGCGGCGCGATACTTTACTATTACGTTTGCGTAATGGCGTTAGTTGTGTGTTATCCATGGCGCGCGCCAAGCCATCTTCGGGAATGATGCCACTCAATGCCGCATAAAGAGTCGCGCCGAGGGAATAAATATCCGTGCGGGGATCGGTGCGGGCGGTGCCATATTGTTCCGGTGGAGAATAGCCGGGTGTCATTGCGCGCGCGCCGGTCGTGGTTGCCTGGCTGCCATGCAGTACCTTGGCAAGACCAAAGTCTACTAAAAAGATATGACCATCGGGTGTGATTTTTACATTGCCCGGCTTGAGGTCGCGGTGCAGAATCGGCGGCTTGCGAGTATGGAGGTAGGCGAGCGCGTCGCACATGGCCGCGCCCATCAAAATTGCATCATCCTCGGTGATGTTGCCCATACGTTCCATGCGCTGACGCAGATCTTCCCCTTCGATGTAATCCATCACGAGATACTGGCCCTGGTCACCGATCACAAAATGGTCGGTCACGCGCGGCAAATTTGGATGCCGTAAATTTGCCAGGATCACAGCTTCCAAACGAAACTGTCGCGCGTATTCATCTGTTGTAAATAGATTTTCTTTGACGGCAACATCAACGCCCAGGTTTTCATCGACAGCGCGGTAGACTGAACCCATTCCACCCTGACCAAGTATTTCCACTATTCGATATCGTTTGTGCAATAAAGCGCCGCGCTCAAGGGTCATTACTTGAAGATCTCCCAGAATCTACCGTAGACTTGGCATTATAACAGACCGACTGGCTATAGCTCCGGCTGCCTTACGAATTTGAAACGAAACCATAACCCGGGTCAATGCACTAGAAATTTCGCTTCCATGCGTAATAAAATGACAGGTACGCTCGGCAAAGGTTACAGATAATTTCAAGTTTGCAAAAACGAAAGCTTCTTACTGATCATAAAATCTATTCAAGATTTATTAATACTACATTAGGCATCTTTCATAAAAAACCCCTCTCTAGTATTTGACGTACTAATCCCTTAATTGTAGACTCAAGGCATGGAAAAAACATCTGTTCCAGTTCGCTGGTGGGATTGGGCATCGGTGGCCCTGCTTTTCGTTGTACTGGAAACCGTTGCCTCTCGACTGGTCGCCACCACCTGGACTCCCTTTTTGTATCTCACCCAAACCGCCACCTATATTGCCTTCGTCGTTGGCACGGCACTCGGGTATAGTCAATTCTCACGCCGCATTACGCAATGGCTGAGTGCTATTTACATGGGTATCATGCTTCCCCTGCAGTGGACGCTGATGATAGACCAACGCAGCAGCCTGGAAGAGCAGTTCCTCAGCCTGGTAGGACGCTTATTCTTCTCCACATCTGATTTCCTCGCTCGGCGTCCGGTGGACGACCCACTATTTTTTGTGGTGGTGATGACTATTGCCTTTTGGTTCATCAGTGCTTGGGCTGGGTTTGCCCTTGTGCGCAACCAGAACTATCTCCACGCCGTGTTACCGGCTGGCGTCGGGCTGTTGATCATTCAGAATTACGATCACATTCGACCCGGGCGAATTTGGTTTATTGCGTTCTTTGCGCTCATGGCGCTGCTTCTATTGGGCAGACTGCATTTTCTGCAAAATAGAAAGTCGTGGCGGGAGCGGCGCATCTTCCTTTCGCCAGATAACAGCCTGGAATTGACCAGCAGTATGGCGGTCGCAGCCGGACTGATTATTCTCGTTTCGTGGACTGTTCCTGCCTCGCTCCCGTCCTGGAGCTCTGCCGTACGTGCCTGGGACCGGTTAACTAAACCCTGGCACCATTTCTCTGACAATATGCAAAACGCCGTCAGCGCGCTTGAATCGCCAAGCGGCTCAAAGGCGGGTGAATTCTTCGGCTCTCAGCTCCCCCTCGGGCGCGGTTTCCCGCTATCAGACGCGGTCATGTTCGAGGTTGAAGCTCCCGATCTTCCCACAGATCAAAAACCACCGCGCTATTACTGGCGCGGGCGCTCTTATGATTACTTCATGAATGGACAATGGTATTCCACCGGCACGGTCCGCGAGGATTACACACCTTCCATGGTCAACCCATTCGATGTCGATGTGAATGAGAAAACAGAAGGACATTTTATCTTCAATACAGGAGATGCCACATTCTCGTTGCTCTACTCGCCGGCCCAACCCATTTGGGTCAGTCGCTCCGGTCTTACATTCACGCAGCAATCCAAACAGGGCAAGGACCTTGTCGCATGGCATGCCTATCCATGGCTGAAATCCGGAGAAACCTATCAGGTAGATGCTGTTCTCAACAATCCCAATCTGCAACAGTTACAAGAAGCAGGAACAGAATATCCAGATTGGATCAAGAACAAGTACTTGCAGCTGCCCAAAAATTTTTCTCCACAGATCCGAGGACTGGCTCAGGAAATCACCGCCAACGCCGAAACGCCATACGACAAAGCGACTGCAATCACAGACTATTTACGTGAGAATATTGAGTACGCATCTACTATCCCCGCTCCGCCGAAGAACGCAGACGTCCTTGAGTGGATGCTCTTCCAATACAAAAAAGGTTTTTGTGTCTATTATGCTTCCTCGGAGGTCGTGATGTTGCGGTCGTTGGGAATACCTGCGCGCATGGCAGTCGGCTTTGCCCAGGGCGAACGCAGCGGCAACAAATATATCATCCACAGGAAAGAGGCGCATGCCTGGCCGGAGGTGTACTTCCCGGGCATTGGCTGGGTGGAGTTTGAGCCGACGGGCAACCAGCCTACATTGAATCGTCCCCTGCCGCCCAGCGACCCGAACGAGGCAAATCCTCTAAATCCCTTGGGAGCTTTGAACAACGAGGATAGCAATTTTGCAAATCGCGAGCGAGATATAGAGGGCGTCGCGCCGCTGACACCCGCGGGAACAGATCCGGTCTCTCCACTATTTTATGTGATCCCAATCGTCCTGCTTGCCGCTGCAGTAACATTGCTTATCAACCAGCGTTTTCCACTTTCCACGCACGTTCCTGTGCTGGTGCGTGCCACTCTGGAGCGTGCCGGTTTTGAAGTTCCCAAGTGGATCTATCATTGGGAATACTGGGGACACCTGTCCCCGATTGAGAAAGCCTTCGAAAGCATCAACTTTGGCTTACGTACACTCGACCATGCAGTGCCGGTTCACACCACGCCGGTGGAACGTGCCAAGAAGTTGTCGGGCCTCCTGCCGCAGATGTCTGCGCAAATAAAAGTTCTTCTGGACGAACACCAGACATCCCTGTATACTTCCAGAATTGCAAATGTGATTCCAGCCCGCCGCGCCGCGTTCGACATTCGTAAGCAGGTCTTTTTGGAGCGAATCCGTTATCTGTTCTATGGAAAACCGCTGCGCGATTAAATAATTATTCATATAAATGGGCTTGGACGAACAAAGGAAAATTCATGGCTACTGCAAAGACCAAGTCCATCTCTATTAATGATCAGGTTGTGGCGATTGCGCAGCAGGCGGCACAACTGCGCAACTCATTGGATGGACACGAATCGGCACCCGCTATAGAGGGGATCAAAGGTCTTGAAAATTCGCTTACCCGTTTAAGTGAAATTATCATCCCATTTGAACAACACTATAGCCATTTAAAGGCTCTGGCTGGCATCGGACAGGTCGTCAATTCCACGCTCGAAGTGGATCAGGTGCTGCAGATCGTGATGGATACGATCATCCGCCTGACCGAAGCGGAGCGCGGCTTCCTGATGCTACGCGATGAATTCGGGGAAATGAGCATCCGCATTGCCCGCAACTGGGAAAAGGAATCCATCAACCAAAGTGAGTTTGCCATTAGCCGCACCGTGATCCAACGAGTGATCGATGGCGGCGAAGCATTGCTGACCACCAACGCCCGCGAAGATCCTCGTTTTGGCGGGCAGGAAAGCATCATCGCCTTCAACCTGCGTTCCATTTTGTGTGTTCCGCTGAAAGTTAAAGCACAAACGATTGGCGTCATCTACACCGATAACCGTATCCGCTCGGGGATCTTCTCCGAGTCAGACCGTGACCTGCTGCTCTCTTTCGCCGACCAGGCCGCGGTTTCCATTGAGAACGCTCGTTTGTTCTCTTCTCTCAAGCGCACCCTCGAAGAAGTGACCGAGCTCAAGAACCTGATGGACGATGTGTTCGCCTCGATCGTGTCCGGGGTGATCACCGCGGATGTGCAGGATCAGATCACGCTTTGTAATCGGGCCGCATCGACCATCTTAGGTCATGCTTCGGCGGAAATCGTGGGACGAAAAATTGAAGAAATCATCCCCACATTTGCCAGTGACATCCTGCCCTACTTGGCTTCGGTTCGGAACAGTGAACAGCCAATCGTCGGGCTCGAACTTAGCCATCCATTATCCGAGCGTGGAACAGTAGACTGGCGCTTCAATCTCTCGCCTCTCAAAGACGCCGGGCAAAAGACTCAGGGCGTTGCCATCGTGCTGGATGATATGACCGAGCAGAAGAAGCTCGAAGCCCAGCGGCGGCTGTTACAGCGGATGGTGTCGCCTGCGGTGCTTGATCAGATCAACCCGAACAGCTTGCAGATCGGCGGCAAACGCAGCGACATCACGATCCTATTCGCGGACATTCGCGGTTTTACCGCCTACAGCGAGCACCACACACCGGAAGAATTGGTTGCGGTGCTGAACCGCTATCTCGCCGCAGCCGCAGAAGCGGTCCTGGCCAATGAGGGCACCGTGGATAAATTCATGGGCGACGCGGTCATGGCGTGGTACAACGCGCCGCTCCCGCAATCCGATCACACGCTGCGGGCGGTTAAGTCTGCGCTGGCGATCCGCGCCGCGGTGGCTACGCTTCACGCAGAACTGCCGACAGAGGCTCATCTGGATTTTGGAGTGGGTATCCATTATGGAGATGCCGTATTGGGATGGATAGGCACCGAAAAGCGCCTGGAATACACTGCCATCAGCGACAGCGTCAATACCACCAAGCGCATCCAGGAAAATTGTGCCAAAAATCAAATCCTGATCAGCCGCGATGCCTATGCGCGTGTCCAGGACCAGATCGAGGCGATACCCTTTATTCCATTAGCCGTGAAAGGCAAGACACAGCCGATTGAAGTGTATGAGGTGCTGGGATTGAAATAAAGTGATTTGTAAGGAGTAACTCAGGAACAATGAAACCGGAAGAGGTCAATGAAAAACATTGACCTCTTTTATTCACGAATTACCACACGCGTTCGACGAAGTTCGCTAGTTGTCCTATTCCGAATGCAACGGGTTCTGTATTGATATATTCATGGATAGTATGTGCGCTGCCACCGGTGGAAATCCCCAAGACGACCGCAGGATAGCCCTTGCTGAGCGGCACATTAGCATCGGTCGAGCCCGAGGTCAGGATAGGATTGACACCTTGTTCCCGAAGACATTCCTCTCCGAGTTTCACCAGCGGATGGTTGGATCTCATCTCCCCGGCCGGCCGCTGTCCGATTACCGTCGCATCAATATGGACATTGTTCCTGTTGCCGTTATGAATTAACCGTTCCACCCTGGAGATTAGCTCCGCGAGCGCCTCCTGCCCCTCGGAGCGCAGATCAAGATCGAGCGATGCTTCCGATGCGATCACATTGACGGATGTGCCGCCCGAAATTTTCCCCACATTAATCGTCGTACGCGGTTGCGTTGGCAATTCCAGCGACGTAAGCTGCACCACCAGTTTTGCCAATTCATGGATCGCAGAAGGCTTGCCGTAATCGGACCACGAGTGTCCGCCTGTTGTATGCGCAGTGAGGCGATAGCGCTTGACCCCAACCGCACGGTAATAGATATGTCCGAGGGCCAGACCCTCGACGACCAGATACGCCTGTACGTCCGCACCAAAGCGTTCGACCACAGCCTTCATCCCACGCAGATCGCCCAATCCCTCTTCACAGACGTTTGCCACAAACCACAGGTCGCCTCGCGGAGTAAAATCGCGCTCGCGCAGTTTCCATAGTAGACCAAACAACGCGGCGACGCCTAAAGAATTATCGCCAATGCCCGGACCATAGACCTTCTCGTCTTCTCGTTTTACGTCCAAATTTGTACCACTAGGAAAAACGGTATCGAGATGCGCGCTGACAATCAATGGCTTTGCATTGCTTGCTTGTTGACCCGTCGTGTTCCATCGCCCGTAGACGTTGCCCCACTCATCCATGGCGACATCCTGTAAACCTTCCTTGGCAAACAATCCGCGTACAAACTCGCCGCGTCGCTTCTCTTCAAAGGTCGGCGCCGGGATTTGCTGGATTTCGATCGCAAGCTCGATCACGCCCTTCACCAATTCACTCATTGCCCTACCTAATCTCCAATTCTCTAACTTCTAGTTCCTACACGGAATGTAGAAAATCATACTTTCCGGACCATCTCCCGCAGTACGTGCAAACGTGCCTCCGCCAGGCCAGGCATCACATCCAGCGGGTAAAAGGCGCCGCTGCCTTCCACCTTTAAAGAGGCGGAGATATTGCCATACAGCACGCCATCAATGGGATCGTAGCTCTTGCAGTAGCCGGCCAGGAAACCTCCATTGAACGCGTCTCCTGCACCCACCGGATCAGCACGCCGCGCTGGATAAGCAGGGATCTCCCACTTCCGTTTTGTTTTCACATCATACAGCATCTGGCCGCGCACGCCGCACTTGATCACCACATATTCACAGCCATACATCGAAACCCCTTCGGCCATTTTCCAGAGATCATGCGTCTCACCCCAGAAAAGATTTTTCAATTTCTCTTCGGACGTGAGAATCGCCGTTGCGCCGTTGAGCAGTGCGGGCAACTCACGCCGTGCACGGCGAGTCATGCTTGCGGCGGTTGGTTCCAGTACAAATGTGTGGACTTCCCCACGCTTCATACCTGCAATCAATTGTGTCTGTGGGACGAGGCTCATCGGACAGATCAGGGCACCGCGTGCCGTCAGATATGCATCGGGGATATCAGTGACAATCAAGTTCCCAACCTCGTTGACCTTTCGTTCATGCGGCGGCTGGTATCCAAGCAACGACTTGGGAAATGTCATCTCACGCCGGGCAAATTGTGTTACAGGGTTGATCCGGCTGACCTCGAACTCTTCATTGAAGGACACAAATTCGCGCACATCCAGGGTCTCGTCGATGACTTTGATGCCACGCGTATCGAATCCAAGCTCTGCATATTTTTGGATCCATTCGCGCGGGTAATCTTTACCAACGCGCCCAACCAGGCCGATGCTACCCTCCCAGACACGGAGTCCGGCGGCAGCATATAGAAGGTTCCCGCCCGCGACATCCAGTCGCGCCTCCCCAGTAGGAGGCAAAAGATACTCACGTGTCAATAGTCCGAAGACCAAAAATTCGGGGTTCATGCTGGGATAATTATATCGTTACTGCAACTTGCATTTTATAGCCTATGGAAGAAAAATGTGTTGATGAGGCGCTTCGGCTACCTTTCTCCCTACAAAGTGAGATTGTCAAAGGAC
>DATHUN010000204.1:0-19471 GCA_035462205.1 Anaerolineales bacterium | reverse complement strand
CTACCGAGAACATATCTGCGAAAAACGCTACCGATCGGTGAAAAACGGACAAATCCCTTTTCGTCTACATGGCTAACGATGAGTCCGATCTCATCCATGTGGGCGGCGATCATGATTTTTTTCGTATCGCCATTCGGCGCGGATGGTTTTTTCCGTGCGATCACGCTGCCAAGAGCATCCACTCGAACTTCATCGGCGAGGGGTTCTACTTCTGCCCGTACAATGGCGCGCACGGTATCTTCGTAGCCTGAGGGTCCAAAGGTTTCTGTCAATTGCCGGAGGAGTTTTTTCATGAACGATGAAATTCCTTTGTCTTTAAGTCGTCATTGCCCCGCCTTGCTTCGGCGGGATTGCGAAGAGGGCGAGGCTCAACGTGGCAATCTCCCATCAAAGGGATGAATCTTTTCGTACGGGTTAACCGTCTAAGCGGAGACTGCCTCGCTATCGCTCGCAGTTACATGTTTGTTATGTCAGCCGTACCACATCACCATTCTTGTAGCTGCTCTTCCCCTCGCGTGTGAACAGATGCACGCTGCTCTTGCCCATTGCCTTCCATTCCCCATTGAGCCTGCCGACCAAAGCGGTATCTTCATCCACACCGATCATGCGCTGTCCAGCTTTCAGCTGCTTTTGCAGCGCCAGGACCATCGGTTTCCAGATCGCCGGGATCGCATCGAAATGCGGCATGATGAATTCTGCCGGGACAATGCCGAACCCTTCCTGGGTGCCCGCCAGCCGGAAGCTCGGCATCCGTTTACCGAGAATCATCGCTCCTGCAGAGCAGCCGGCATAGATCGTTCCGCGTGCCCAGGCACGTTGCGCCGCGCTCCAAGCACAGGTATCCTTCATTGTCGCATACAGATATCCTGGATCGCCACCAGAAAAATAAATCAAGTCGGCGTTTTCCAGAATCGATTCGTATTCCGGTTTATCTGCCGAGGAGCGGTCGATGATTTTCAGCGCAGTGACATCAGCACCCAATCTCTTAAAATGTTCCACACCCATGTTCGACCAGCGATTGACACTTTGGTCGCCTTCCTTACCGGCCGCGGTCGGAAGACATACCACGCGCGGTCTGCGCCCATTCAGGTTTAGGCCATCGAGTAAGTGTCGATCGACGGTCTCCATCACCGGCAGGTATTCGCCAGAACCGACGAGAGCAATCAATCCATTCATAGATCACCTATAAAAAGTAAACCAGTAGACATACAAAACTTAATAAGTAACAATTAATTGAGGTGTGATTCGTTTTAGTGCCGCATGGAGCAAGCGCAGCGTGTTCTTCCAATCCTCCAAGCGAGAAATGCTGACTGGCGAATGTGTATAACGATGCGGGACAGAAACAGACACGGTCTGGATGCCCGCCAGAGCCCGCTGCATCGCACCCGAGTTCGTTCCCCCTCCGCCGGGCTGGCGGAATTGATAGGGAATCTTTTCGGCCTCAGCAGTCTCTTGTAGAAAGCGAACCAGACGCGGATCATGCAGCGTGGAGCCATCCGCGATATAGATAGCGGGGCCGAGTCCCAGCCTCGTATTGTAGGCGATGTTTTCCGTCCCATCGTGCATCGGCAGGTCGTTGGCAGGTGTCGAGTCGACCGCAATGGCAAGATCCGGGTGGAAGTATTGCGCCGCAACCTTGGCACCGCGCAAGCCGATCTCCTCCTGGACCGTGAATGCCGCGCACACATCCACGTTGGAAGGCGCGTTCTTCAACAGTTCGATGACAGTAGCTACGCCGATGCGGTCATCGATGGATTTTGACAAAATCGACGGCCCAACCCGTTTGAACTTTGTCGCAAAGCTAGCCCGGTCGCCGATATTCGCCTTACCGTTCAAGCCCAGGTCAATACGCAGCGTTTCCAGAGAAACTTTTTTATTCCGTTCGTCAGCGCTCATTAAATGGACCGGCTTTCCGCCGATCACACCGGGCGTGCGGCTTTTCCCGACATAGACCTGCTTGCCGACCAAATGGCGATTATCGATACCGCCCACATTTTCGAAGCGATAGATTCCTTCGCCATCGTCGGCGACGATCATGAATCCCACCTCGTCCATGTGCGCGTCGAGCAGTACTCGCACCCGGTCGCTTCCTGATCCGGACTTGGTCGCCAGTACATTGCCAAGCGCGTCTATTTTGACTTCGTCCGCGTCCGGCTTGACTTCATCGAGAACGATCTTCCGGACTTCGCCCTCGTCCCCTGAAACGCCGATCGCGTTGCAAAGTCTTTCGAGAAGTTTGAGCTGTGGATTTCCGAATGCAGGCATGTGCTTCATTCCCAAACGATCGTATCCACGAAATCTGGCTCCAGAGAGGCGATGAACTCCGCAAGCAGGCGGCCCGCACGCTGAATATCTTTCACCGCAACAGCTTCCACCGGTGTATGCATATAACGAAGTGGGAATTCCACCAGCGCGGTGGGAATCCCTTCTGCACTGACCTGGATTGGGTAGGCGTCCGTGCCGGAGTGCGAAGGGGTGACGTCCAGGAACCAGGGGATTTCCGTGCGCTCGGCAACTTCCTTGAGCTTGGTGTGCAGGAAGGGATGCATGTTGGGTCCGATGCACAATCCGACACCTTTCCCCAGGGGAAACGTCTGCCAGCCGCTCACACCGGGACCTTTGGCATGCGTCACGTCGACGGCGATTGCCAGCTGCGGACGGAGCTGAAAGGCAGAGCTATACGCGCCAAGATAACTGGTTTCCTCCTGGACGGTCGCTACCGCCCACACGTCCCAGGCGTGCGATTTATTTTTCAGTTCCTCCAGGCAAACTGTCAGCGCGGCGACGGAAGCGCGGTTATCGACAGAATGACCCGAGAGCACATCGCCTGCCAGCTCCAGCGGCTCGTTTGCAAACGAGACCAGATCTCCGACGCGAACTTTCTTCTCGACCTCCCGCGGCGTCAAGCCTGTATCTACCAGGAGATATTGCATCGCGACCGCTCTATCATTTTCCGATTCGGGCAGCAAACGCATGGAGGGCATCGCAATCACCGCAGGCAAATCCTCGCCACTCCCCGAGGCATGGACAGTGACTTCCATCCCCGGCAGGACGCGGATGTCGATTCCGCCGATTTTGGTAATGTTTAGAAAACCTTCATGGATCCGGGAAACTTGCAAGCCAATGGCATCCATGTGGGCGGCGATCATCAGCGATGGACGCGGCTCTTTGCCGGAACCCCGCTTGAGTCCATGCAGTGAGCCGACGCGGCTAAGGCTGATCTCATCCACAAGCGGGCGCCATTTTTCTTCGATCAGCCGTGCAATCGGTCCTTCAAAACCAGAAAGACCTGAAACACTCAGCATGGATTTCAGGAATGGGAGGATATCGGACATGTTATTGAGAAGGTGTCGGGGGGAAGGGTGTGATCGAAGGGTTCGCCGTTGCGACAACAGGCGTGAAGGAAGGTGTCAACGTCGCACTGGCCGTCCATGTGGGCGTGAAGGAAGGTGTCAACGAGGCAGTTAATGTTGCTGAAGGTGTCAGCGTGGAAGGCTGGAACGGTGTGAACGTCGCGGATGCCGTCGACGTGATCGTAGGGGTCAGCGTCTGCGAAGGAGTCAAACTGGCTGTCTCCGTAAATATGGTCGCGGTAGGGCTCAGCGTCGGCGTTGCCGAAATGGCTAAGGTTGCTGTGGGCGTAGGAGTGGAACCTGTTGGTGAGGGAGCAAGAGCAATGGCGATGAAACCAATACAGTAACAGGGAACGGTAGCAAGAATAAGCGCCATCAATGCAAGGCGTCGGCGTGCGCGTGCGTCTGATGTTTCCAACATGATGGCTCGATTATAATCTATGATGATTTTACAAAGTGCCGCACGATTTGTAAACTTAATCCTAACTACGGGCTTGTACTTCCATGCAAAAGCCTACCTAAACTACAGGCGGCAGGATAAATAAGACAATGATTCCCCTCCATTTACGTATTTCAGGCTTCCTCTCCTATCGCAATCGCGCCGAGCTGGACTTTACTTCATTCGATCTTGCATGTATCTCCGGCCACAATGGCGCCGGTAAATCATCCCTACTGGATGCGATCACCTGGGCATTGTTTGGCGAAGCGCGCGGCAAAAGCAGCGACGTGATCAATTTGAATTCCAATGCGGCAGAAGTCGCACTCACCTTTACCCACGAAGAAAACACCTATCGCGTGCAACGTACGCTGCCGCGCAACAAAAGCACGGTGCTCGAGTTCCAGGTCAAAAACGACGATGGCTGGAGACCTCTCACCGAAAAAACCACCCGGGAGACCCAGGCGCGCATCGAACAAACTCTCCACCTCGACTACGATACCTTTGTCAATGCCTCTTTCTTTTTGCAAGGCAAAGCCGACCAGTTCACCCAGCAAAACGCCAGCAAGCGCAAGGAAGTACTCAGTAACATCCTTGGGCTGGAAATGTGGGAGGAGTACAAAAACCGCTCCGCCGAACGGCGCAAGTTGATCGAGCGCGAAGTCGATACCATCGAGGCGCGCATTGCCGAAATCGATACCGAGCTTGCCGAGGAACAAACGCGCAAAATGCGGCTCGCCGAGTTGGAGTCGACACTCAAGCAATTCACCGCCGCCCGAACCGCCCAGGAATCTGTTCTGGAATCGATCAAGATGACTGTTGCGGCGCTGGATGAGCAGCGCAAGCTGGTGGATACACTGAATTCCTCCCTGGAGCGCTCGCGCTCACATCTGGCGGGGCTAGAGAGTCGTCTCTCCGCCAAACAAGTGGACCGCGACTCGTATGCCGATCTCGTCAACCGCGCCAAGGAGATTGAGGCGGCGCACAAGGAATGGCAGAAGATTCGTAAGGAAATCGAGGAGTGGGACCGGACGGCGTCACAATTCCACGAGCGCGAAAAGGACCGCACGCCGCTCCTCGAACGGATCGCTATGGAACGCGCCAAGCTCGAGCAGGAACAGGAACTCCTCCTGGAGCAGGAAAAGGTGATTAGCGAGCAGGCGTCCACGGTCAGCGGCCTGGAAGCCGAAATTGAACGCGTCCAAAGCCTGCTGACAGATGCGCAGGAGCGCTTCGATCAACGCGGCACCTTGGACCGCGAAAGAAATGCTGCCCGTGAGCGCCAGGCAGAACTAAAAGCCGAGAATGAGGCTCTTAAGCTGGACATGAACCAGCTCAAAGAGCGGCTCGACGCCCTCAAATCCGCAGAGGGTGCCACCTGTCCATTATGTGGGCAAGAATTGAGTGAAGAGCACCGGTTGGCGACGTTAGAACAATTAGAAGCGGAAGGCAAGCAAAAAGGTGACCGCTATCGCACCAACCAAATGGAAGCGGCTGATCTTGCCAGACAAATCACCAATTACGAATCACAAATTACCAGTTTATCACCCGCCGAAAATGAACGCATCCGTTTTACGGGTGAAATATCACAGCTATCGGAACGTCTGCAACTCTTTCAATTTGCTGCAAATGAATGGGAAACGGCGGGCAAGAAACGCCTGGAAGAAGTGGAAGTCCTTCTCGAAAAGGAAGAGTACGCGATCGAAGAACACAAGAAATTGGCAAAGATCGACAAGGAACTTGCCAAGCTTGGATATGATGCTGCCACGCATGATGAGATGCGCCAAAGAGAAAATGATTTACGCAGGATTGAAGATGATTTCAGCAATTTGAAATCTGCCAGGGAAGTCAGCAAGCAGATCGAGAGTGAGATCAAAAATCTGCAGTTAGAAATCAAGAACCGCGAGACAGAAATCGAGACCCTGGAAGGCGATTATGAGGCCGCACAAACCAAGCTGGAAACTGCTGCGTCGCAATCGCCCAATCTGGATTATGCCGAACGTGAACTCTTCCGCCTGCGCGAAAGCGAGAACAAGACGCGCAGCGAATTAGGCGGTGCCAAACAACGCGTGGACGTTCTTGGTACGCAGCGCGCCCGTAAAGCAGAATTCGAGAGGGAACGCGAAGAGCTTCAACAACGAATCGTACAGCACCGAACGCTCGAGCGTGCTTTTGGCAAGGATGGCGTCCCGGCGCTGCTGATCGAGCAGGCACTGCCACAGATCGAAGAAAAAGCTAACGATCTGCTCGACCGTTTGAGCGACGGGCAAATGTCAATTCGCTTTGTGACTCAGGCAGAATACAAAGACAAGAAGCGCGATGATTTGCGCGAAACGTTGGAGATCCAGATCAGTGACGGAGCGGGGATTCGTGCCTACGAAATGTATTCGGGTGGGGAAGCTTTCCGGGTCAACTTTGCGATCCGGCTGGCACTCTCGGAGATACTTGCGCAACGAAAAGGGGCGCGGCTGCAAACGCTGGTCATCGACGAAGGCTTCGGCTCACAGGACACACTTGGACGTCAGCGCCTGGTGGAAGCGATCAATCTCGTCAAGCACGATTTTGCCAAGATCCTGGTCATTACACATCTCGATGAGCTCAAAGACGCCTTCCCGACACGAATTGAAGTGGAAAAAACAGAACGCGGGTCAACAATAAGCGTAAACTAATGTCATTGCCCCGCCGAAAACAGGCGGGGCAATGACATCCGTCCTTATGATTTACCTTATCCTCTCCACCGCTTTCTTCCTCGGTGCCATCGTTATCATTTACTGGCTGCACAATCAATATCATCTCGACATTGTGGTGAAGCCAAGACTGCCGCCACATAATGCGCCATTGATTTCTGTCTGTGTACCGGCACGCAATGAGGAGAGAAACATCCGTGCTTGTGTAGAAGGTTTGATGGCACAGGACTATCCAAATCTTGAGGTCATTGTCTTAGATGACCGTTCTACAGATTCAACTTCCGCGATGCTTCATGAACTCTCGACCAGGAATATTAAACTAAAAGTCATCCACGGCACCGAATTACCTCCAGACTGGGCGGGCAAACCTCATGCTCTGTACCAGGCCTCCGCTGCAGCGCGCGGCGAATGGCTTTGCTTCGTAGACGCAGATACGTTCCTTTCCCCTGCAACACTTTCTTCCTGTTATTTAAAGGCAATCGAAACGAAAGCGGATATGTTCACGATCATGACCTTCCAGATCATGGGATCATTTTGGGAAAAGGCTGTCATGCCGTTGGTGATGACCGCCCTCTCGGTGGGCTTCTCGCCGCGCAAGGTCAATGATGCGCAGCGCAAGGATGCCATTGCCAATGGACAGTTCATCCTGATCAAGCGCTCGGTCTACGAGGCGATTGGCGGGCACGAAAGTGTGAAAGATCAGATCGTGGAAGACAAAGCCATCTCAGAACAGGTGAAATGGAACGGATACCGCCTGATTGTTGCGGATGGCATGCAGGTGGCGCGGACGCGCATGTACACGTCCCTGCCCGAGATGTGGGAAGGCTGGACCAAGAATATTTATCTGGGCTTGCGGGACCGACCTGCGTTGTTATGGCTGGGTGTCTTTGGCGCATTCGTCGCTTTGGTAACCGCACTTTTTTTACCGATATGGCCCTTGCTGGGGCTCGTTTGGTATGTGCGTGGTGGGGGCTGGCTGGCGGCATTGGTGATCTGGGAATCACTGATTTTATGGTCATACCTGATCAATGTTCGCACCAAAGTAGCAAAGAAAATGGATATCTCCCCGTGGTACGCGTTCACGACCCCGCTTGGCGCAGCCGTCTTCGCAGCGATGATGATCACATCTGCTATTCGGGTGATCTCTGGCAAGGGGGTGACGTGGAAAGGCAGATCGTACGCCCCTAAATAAAAACACAAATAGCCAAAATAGTTAGAACGGTGAAAGGAAGCTTTCTCAAGAAATTCTGATGTTCTTCCAAAATGGGGGTTTTAAATGTGACAAAAGTCACAATACTTTTTGTGCGACTCATCTTATATTAAGGAATACGTAACTAAATTGTGAGGAGTCCCATGTCCAGACTTCCCTTCTTTGTTGCCATTACTGCGGCTGTAGTTGCGCTTGGGTTTTTTGCCTTCGTCACGGACGCGCCGGCCTATAGCGGCAGCGCCCCAGAAACCTGCGCAAATTGCCATGTAATGGATTCCCAATATGAAAATTGGTACCATGCCGCGCACGAGCACGTAACTGAATGCGTGGACTGTCACCTCCCCCACCAGAATAAGGTTGTTTATTATCTCGAGAAAGGGCGACAAGGCGCCAAGGACGTGTATGCATTCACGACGGGGAATAGCCCTGTGGCAATACGCGCCAGCGAGAAAACTAAAGACATCATCCAAACCAATTGTTTGCGCTGTCACGAAGATACCGTCGAATCGGTAACGATGGGCGCGCAGCCCTTTGACCGCAACTGTTGGGATTGCCACCGCGACGTTTCGCACGGCACGCGCGGCATTTCCGGTGTACCTTATCAGGACGCCGTCCTTTATCCTGTCAAATAAATCTCTATGAAGGAGAATGCATCTATGAAAAATTATGTAAGCCTCATCCTGGCGGGACTGGTTGTCGTCCTTTCCGCTCTATTGGTCGGCGTACTGGTGTTCATGAAAAACCAGCCGCCGCAGGAACGCGCCTTCCAAACCCTGGTCGAGATCAAGGCAATGGAGCCGGATTCGTCCAAATGGGGCGTGAACTTCCCCAATCAATGGAATTCGTTCCAACTGACCAAGACCAATAACATCGATACCACCTATGCCGGTTCCTCCCAATTCTCATGGCTCGAGCGGGATCCGCGCCAGGTGATCCTTTTTGCCGGATATCCCTTCAGCAAGGATTACAACGACGACCGCGGTCATGCCAACGCCCTGACCGATGTCCGCAAGACGAAACGTCTCAACTTGAGCCATGAGGATGAAAAGAAGACCACCCACGCCACCTGTTATTCCTGCAAATCTTCCGACAATCCATCCATATGGGCAGAAATAGGCATGGAGGCGTACGACAAGATGTTCTTTGATGAGATGACGCCACGTCTCAACAACCCGATCGGCTGTGCCAACTGCCACGAAGCCGGAACCATGCGCCTGATCGTTACCAATCCTGCCCTCGACGAAGCTCTCAAAGCTCAAGGCAAGGATTGGCACACGTTCTCCCGTCAGGAAATGCGGACCGTGGTATGCGCCAACTGCCATGTGGAATATTACTTCAAAGGCGACGGCAAATACCTAACCTTCCCGTGGGCGAAGGGCACGAACATCGACCAGATCACTGCGTACTATGAAGAGACTGGATTCAAAGATTGGGATTATCCCGATACCAAGACTGCCATGCTCAAGGCACAGCACCCGGAATATGAGACCTTTACCGCTGGTTCTACGCACTTCAACGCGGGTGTCGCTTGCGCGGACTGTCACATGCCGTACACCCGTGACGGCGCAGCAAAATATTCCTCGCATGATGTACACAGTCCGCTGCTCAATGCAGAGGCCTCCTGTGGTCAGTGTCATACGGATACAGAATACGTGGTGGGGCGCGTCAACGAAATCCAGGAACAGGTCGCGACCACCAAGCAGAACACGGAAGACGCCGTCATTGACGCGATCAACGCCATCAAGCTCGCAGCCGCCAGTCCCAAAGCGGACGCGAAGCTGCTTGACCGGGCCCGTAATCTGCACCGCAAAGCTCAGTTCATGTGGGACTTTGTCTCTGCTGAGAACAGCACAGGTTTCCATAATCCCGAATACGCGCTGAAGATTTTGGCGGAGTCTACAAATCTGGCACGCCAGGCGCAAATGCTCGCCGCACAGTCGGTCAACGATATGACCTTATTGCAAACGGGAACGTTTTATTCACAAACAGCTCAATAGCAATTTGTATCTGGCAATTCAAAAGATGCTGTTCCTGTGGAACAGCATCTTTTTATTCCATGAATGTTTATTAATCCCGGGAACTTTTGCACTTTCCCGGTCGTCAGGCAGGGAGAAATGAAAAGGAGAGAAAATGAAAAAACTTCTATTACTCGTATTAGCAATCGTGCTTAGTGGTTGTGCGACTATCGCCAACGCCAGTGAGCCCAAGAGCGAAGTGCAACAAGCCCGTGAGAAGTGGCAAAGTGCCAATATTTCCCACTACCAGTTCAAGCTTTTTCTCGGTTGTTTCTGTGTCTTCAGCCAGGATATGCCCCTGAACATTGAGGTGAAGGATGGGCAGGTCGTTTCCATGGAATATCAAAGCGGCAATCAAATTGATCCGAGCCTCATGGAGTATTTCCAGCGCTTTGCAACCGTGGATAAGCTCTTTGATGAGATTGAGAACGGCTTCCAGATCCAGGGGAACGTAGATACAGCCGGCGATAAGGCGGACGAGGTCAAGGTGACCTATGATGAAACCTACGGGTTCCCCAGCCAGATCAACATCGATTTCATCAAAGATGCGGTAGACGATGAACTATCGCTGCAGATTTCAGACTTTGAAAAACTTCCGTAAGCATCTCTAGGTGCAACACAATGCGTAGGGGACGGCTGCAACCGTCCCCTACGCATTTAATTCGCTTGTGTCCATCGATTTCATGAGCTAATCGAAGGTTTCCCCAAGTAATACCCGATCTACGCCCCGGTCGATCTCCCAGGGATAGATGGTATACGCATCGGTGATCGCCGCGTAATAGTCCGGGCGAACGTGACCAAACAGATTGCGATAAGGATTGAAATGCAAGACGCATGTTTCCGGGAAACCGCCTGCCGCCGAGACACGATTTTTCACCGCGGTGATCGTCCGCCCGGAACCCCAGACGTCATCCACAATCAGCGTCGGTCTGCCGCGCAATTTATCTTCCGCCGGGAATTGAATGAATTCGGGCCAGGCCATCAGCTTGGCTTTTTCACTAGCAGACTGGGCGGGGAAGTCCACGGCGGCGGTGAGGATATGGGTGATGTCCATGGCTTCGGCAAGCATTCCGCCTGGAATAACGCCACCACGTGTAATCATTACCATGGCGGTGAATTCACGCTTGAATTGTGGGATAAGGTGGTCAATCAGGCGGTCAACCTCGTGCCATGTGATCATTTCGCGTCGAGGTTGGGGGGAAGGTGGTTTTGGAGTTTGCTGAGGCATGCGGACTCTTCTTTACTTGATGGATTCTCCTGCAAAGGCTAGACTGTGCAGGATGGTTAAATCAAATATTTCCCAGCACTGCTGCCAGAGGCGCAGGTGCAGTCACACGAACAGGCTCTCCCGCCGCTTGGGCAACTTCCACATTACGCGCCCAAAGATACAAGCAGGTGTGGTACGCCGTGGTGGTGTACGAGCTGATGACACTGGCAACCATCGTCGAGAACAGGAAGATTATTAATCCGAGACCAATCCCCAAAATGAAACCAATGGTCGTCGTTCCCAGGACGGCGATGATGCCATAACCAATGCCAAAGCCCAAGGTTAATCCTACCAGTCCCAGCGCAAAGCCGATCAGCCCAGTAACGGCGCGGACACCGACGGTGCTGATGCCGACCAGCAATAAATTATCCTTGACGATTTGAGCGACTCGTTTAGCGGCATCCGCCAGGTTCATATCTTCAATGACCATCGCCGGCAGGATCAAGAAGGATACTTCCGTCCACAACACTTCCAGCAGGCCAGCAGCACTGCTGAGCACTGTCGCTGCAATTCCAGCTATGCCTCGTCGGTTGCGATTGCGCCGGGCGGCATTCTTGATCACATTCACAACTGTAGAAACTGCGGCGAGTGTGACCAGGTCAAAGAAATCACGCCGGACGACAGACCAGGCCGTGTCCATGCGCCCATTGCCTGCGGTCAGATATTCGTAGATCAGGTAGACCGTCATGCCTGAAAACACATACGACACGACAAAGTTGACAAAGACGAGAACGGCTCCCATGACCGCCAAAAGGAATTGACCCAGGCGGCCAGAATCGCCAAACACTACCGCCGTAATAATGATGGGAATCGCGCCGATGATCGATACAAGGCTCCCGACGATCAAGGCATAAATGGAGGGCTTGATAAGGTCCTTATCCTTGAATGCCATGCCCCAGGCTTGTTGCAGGAAGGACCAGCCACGAGAAATCGACTGCATTGTGCATACTCCTTGGATGATGTCAACAGAATTATAGCAAACTTATGGGGTCTACTTCAACCCTCCAATCCTTCAGCCAATTTTCCACCAGGCGCTCGCGCAACAACGGAACAGGATCCGGCCCACGCAGGACAATTTGCCAGCGATAGAATCCACCGATCTTCGCGAAGAAGGAAGGAACCGGACCAATCATGGTGACTAATTTCCACTGAGGCGTGGTCAAGTATTCACGAAGCTTGGCGGCAACTCGATGTGCCTCTTTCTCAGCCGACAGCGGATCCCGGTGCCGATACTCGAGGCGCACGAGGCGCGAAAACGGAGGGTAGCCCAGTCTGCGTCGCTGCTCGAGTTCGGTTTCATAGAAACCATTGACATCATGTCGTGCGGTGGATTGAATGACTTGACTGGCCGGGTCAAACGTCTGTAGAATGACTTTTCCACCGCGCTCGCTGCGTCCCGCGCGCCCGGCAACTTGCGTAAGCACCTGAAAGATGCGTTCTCCAGCAAACGGATCGGGCAAATACAACCCGACATCTGCCAGTACGATGCCGACCAGCGTGACGAGTGGAAGATCGAGTCCTTTGGCGAGCATTTGCGTACCAATCAACACATCCGCTTGATGGTTGGCGAAATGTGTCAGGATCATTTCATGTGCATCCTTTTTGCGCGTCGTTTCCCAGTCCCAGCGCAGGGTGCGGGTGTTCGGAAATAACCCGTTCACCTCGGCTTCGACCCGTTCGCTACCCAATCCATATTCGCGGATTTGCTTGCTCTTACAGCTCGGACATTCTTTTGGCTTTTGGCGTTGGTATCCACATTGATGGCAAAGTAAGCGTTCGTTCTCATCAATATGCAATGTTAGCGGTGTGTTGCAATTCGGACAGCGCAATACGTAACCGCAGTCGCGGCAGAAGATGTATGTGGCGGTCCCGCGCCGGTTGAGGAAGAGAATCGCCTGTTCGCCGCGCGTCAGTGTCGCCTCCAGCTCTCGGAACAGGAGCCGGCTAAAGATCCCGCGTTGACCGGCTTTCAATTCATCGCGCATATCAATAATTTGAACGAAGGGCAGGTCAGATCCTGTAATGCGACGCGGCAATTGAAGATGCTGCATTTGCTGCGTTTCAGCCTGATAGCGCTGAACCACTGTTGGCGTCGCGCTGCCCAGTACACAAACCGCCCCGGTAAAGCGCGCATACATCCGTGCTGCGATCACCGCGTGGTAGAACGGCGGATCGGCTTGATAATAAGATGAGTCGTGACATTCATCCGCAACGATAAGACCGATGTTTGGCAGCGGTGAAAATAAAGCACTGCGCGCGCCGATAATGACCTTCAATGCACCCGTACGGGCACGTCTCCAGGTATCATAGCGCTCGCCCTCGGAAAGCTTCGAATGGACGATGCCGACCTGACCCGGGAAGCGGCTCAAAAAGCGTCGAACGGTCTGCGGCGTAAGGGCAATCTCCGGGACCAGGATAATTGCCTGGCGGCCACGCTTGATGACTTCCTCGGCCGCACGCAGGTAAATCTCTGTTTTCCCTGAACCTGTGACACCTTGAAGAAGGTATGAGTGACTTTGATCGGGTGATGAGATTGCATGAACGATTTCTTGCAGGGCAGAGCTTTGTTCAGGTGTCAGGTCCAGTTCCTGCTTCGTCGGATACCAATCCGCCGGACTGTGTTTGCCGGCCCTCTCCAACGGGTCACGGAAGATCTCGCTTTCGAATAAACGGATCAAACCGCGCTCTTCAAGCTCCTGCAGGTCGGCGAGGTTGGATCCACTTTCGGCGTACACCCACGAAACATTGACCGGCTCGGGCTGCTGGATCAAGAATCTTAGGGCCGCTTGTCTGCGAGCCAGAGTCTGTCTCGTCCCCAGATTTGGCATTTCTGCTTCTGCCTCTTGCGGCGGGACAGCCAGCAGTGCCACGCGCACATATTTTGAGCGGACACGCGGCGGAGGCAACACACTCTTCGCCGAAACAATTCCCTTGCGAACGAGGGCGCTCATGCTGTTGCGCCATTCCACCTTGCGGAAGTGCGAGTCGATTTGACGCCCGCGTAGCGCTCCGCGCTCTTTGAGAAGATTGATGAGGCGGGTGGCTACAGGAGATGTTTTATCTTGATAATCGGGTATCAGTAATTGGTAATGGACATCGGCCTCCTGGCTGATGCCAACGGGAAGGAACAATCCAACAATGGAGGCCAACGAGGATAGAGTGGACTCCGCCATTGATTCCGCCAGTGCGATCTGAGGCTGGGTCAGGACCGGTAGAGGATCGACAAGCTCCGTAATCTCTTTGACATTCTGGACGGATGGCTGGTCAACAAAACGGATTACCACGCCTTGTACCGTCTTGTTCCCAAATGGAACAACAACAAGATGACCAATCCCAATTTGTCCAGCAAGAGATTCAGGTACAGCATAATCAAATATCCCCGAGACTGCAGGAACGTTGACAACAATTTGAACGAAGGTATTCATTGAGATGATTGTAACGTGAAAACGAAGTACGCAAATAACGCATTACCCACAAGCCTGTCCGATTGTTGTTCTGGGCCAAAATTCACAATAATCGCGCCACGAAGGAAGCGGTATAATGAAATCGTAGAATGGAGGAGGCCCGGGGATTGAAATTAGCTGCACTCCGTTTAAACACCAACCAAACGAAAGGAATTGATATGAGCATCTTCACAAAAATTCTTGAAAAGCTTGGAATGAAGAAAGCTCCATCGACGCCTGCACCGACCCAGGGGACAACATCCGCTGGTACACCTTCCACCGCAAGACCAGGTGGCTCGACCGCCACACCCGGGACCACAGGACACGCTCCCACCCCCGGCTCCACCTCCACCGCCCGCCCGACGAACTCCACACCTTCCCAGCCGGCTGTGACCGGCTCCAGGCAGCCCTCCACGACTACCACTGCCGCTCCTGCACAACCGCAGGCTCCCAAGGCGATTTCGGAAGTGGATGTGGTCAAACAGCTGGAGGACAAGGGGCGAGGCACAGGTTTGGATTGGAAAGTGTCCATCGTCGACCTGCTCAAGCTCCTGGATATCGACAGCAGCCGCGAGGCGCGCAACGAGCTCGCTCAAGAGCTTGGCTGTCCGCCCGAATTGATGCACGACTCAGCCAAGATGAACACTTGGCTACATAAAGAGGTCTTGCGAAGGATCGCCCAGAACGGCGGAAACATTCCCCAGAACCTGTTGGACTAAGAGATAGCATAAACAGAACAGCGCAGACTTGTGTCTGCGCTGTTTTCATTTGAATCAGAAGCCCCCCGCCTTCGACACCTCCTCCATATCCACAAATATCTTTGGATCATTATCCAAACTTCGTACTGTTGATTTGGGGCGGCCAGGAGGATCATTTGCTTTTCAAGATCGCGGCTGCGCCATAACCTACCACCGAGGAATAATCGCCGGTCACATTGGCGGAGGTCGCATGGCGCAGGACCTTCACCTTGTCAGCGCCCATTTTCTTGCATGCCCATAACACAGCCGTGAACGCGCCGAGCCCACAGGCAAACCCCTTGCGGTTATGATCCAGGTCAAACGCGCCAACTGGATTGAACGCTTCGATTTCGCCCAGCATGGCACGGTCATACATGAGCGCAGCTTCGTGTTTGAAAAAGTGCGATAGATCTGTGCTGGCGACCAAGACCGCGTTTTTGTCACGGAGCACGGTCGCCAGCGCTTTTCCCAATCCCTCCGAGACACGTTCATCGAGGGCACGCACCATCACTGGGAGCAGCTTCCATTCCTGCCGGAAGATGCGCTGCAGAAAAGGCAGCTCAATTTCAAGCGAGTGCTCTGGATCATTGGCGACAGGTGTGAGACCAAAGCCAACATCGGCTTTTAAGATCACATCCAAATCAGCCAATGTGGTTTTGTCCACGGGGACATTTCCCAGGGGGGTAAAGTACGCGGCATGCGTCGTGGTCAGGAGTGGTTCGGCAAACGGGCGATGCATTGGTCCAACGATGGCCACCAGATCCGGCTGCAAGCCGCGCAGCGCCGCGAAGGCATATCCCGCAACTTCACCGGAGTATAGATGCCCGGCGTGGGGCGCGATGACTCCCATCACATCCCCATCGAGTGGAGGGACTTGCGCATTATTCAAATATTCATCGACATTGTGAGCGAGTGTTGTGGGATTGCCTTCATACCATTGGCCAGCAATAGGCGATGGACGTACATCAATCATAAAATGATTCTAGCACTTTTTGGGTCGCGCGAAAAGCGAGCGGGGGAAGCTGCTGACGACCAAACCATTCGGCTGCGTCGGCATCATCATCTGCTTTGAGGTCGCCGCTTAATATTTCTGCCTGGTAGATGATCGTAAAGTCAGCGCCACGTGGATGTTCCTTACCGGAGATGATCTCCAAAACCCGATTCACGCGGACGCTCAAGCCAGTTTCCTCCAAACATTCGCGGGCAGCTGCCTCAGCCGGATCCTCACCGCCGTTGATGAAACCTGCTGGTAAGGTCCATAAGCCGCGGAAGGGTTCATTGGCGCGGCGCACGAGCAGCACTTGTCCATCTTGTTCGATCAGCACCGCGGCCGCCACTTTTGGATCGACAAAATGAATCCAGCCACATTGCGGGCAGACAGGACGCACTTTGCCAAAACGCATCTCGTGGTTGACGAGCGTGCCACAACGCGGACAATAATTGAATTCGTTTTGTGCCATGCAGCTATTATGTCACGTACCGCATATTCCAGCAATTGGGGATTTTGTAGGGATGTAGATGCAGATCTCAGAACTTTGATGTGGGAAGTGATGCGGTACTTCGTAAACCAAAAAGGTGACAGTCACGTTGAACGTGACTGTCACCTTATCTTTGCCCTTCTTATTTCTTTCGCCAGCGATTGACTGACAGTTGACGCATCATCGCCATGATAAACGCGCTGATCAAAGCGATACCGGCAAACAACCATTGCCACACGGACGAAATCACCGGTGCCGTGCCTGGCGCCTGAGGAGCTTGCTGCTCGATACCAGTACCCGCCGCATTCGACGCTTCCCCATTCTTCAATGTCTGGGTTTCCAGCGCACGTGCAGTATCTTCCACACCCAAAGCGGTTGCTGTGGGCAATGTCGCCATCTGCGCCGAGGGTGCTTCTGCAATAGCAGGCGCCTCTGTCGCTGCGGGGGCTTCGGTGGCAGCCGGGATGCCGTAGGTTTCTACTTCGGCTGCTCCGCCTCCTCCACCCATACCAAAGCCCGCTGGTGCGGAAGCAAGCTGCGGACGCAGGAAATTGAGACCAAAGGAAATAAACAATAAAAGGGTCGCGAGAGCAGTTGTAAACCGGAACGCAGGATATACCCGTGGCAGCGGCGGATTTTTTCCGACCATTTGAGGCGTGAGCCTGAAGTTGCGCGGCGCCTTGCGCATGGGCAGCTGGCGGAGCAAACTTCGGGTGCTACGTAATTCCCGTAAAACGGAACGCAGGTCGGGGTCCGCAAGCAGGCGTGCTTCCAGGCGCGCAGAATCAGACGGACTAAGTTGTCCGTCTAAATAAGAAGAAAGGAGTTCTAAATCACGTTGTTTCATCAGGCAGTACTTTCTTCTTCGAGACGAAATACGGAGGGTAAAAGTTCCGAGAACCCCTGCAAACACTCACGTAATCTTAATCGAGCCCGTGCTAAGCGGCTTTTAATGGTCCCCAATGGCACCCGAACCGCCACGGCAACATCCGTATAGTCCATACCTTGCAAATCTGCCATAACCACCACCGTCTTAAATTCGACCGGCAGGTTGTTGAGGCAGTGCTGGATGGCGTGCTCCAGCTCATCAGCTTCCGCTTTTTGATCGGGGGTCATGCTGGGGTCGGCGAGCCAGCGCGGCGAGTCCATTTCCTCACCCTCTTCGGAATCCGGCTCGAGCGGCGTGGTGGGACGTCGTCGCTGACGGCGCAGTTCGTCGTAGCAGGCATTTGTCACTGTGCGCATGAGCCAGGCTTTGAACGATCCACCGCGGAACGAGTTAATGCTCTTGAAAGCTGAAATGAACGCATCCTGGGTCGCATCAGCAGCAAGGTCGTCATCACCCAGGATTCGCAACGCGGTGTTGAACACACTGTCCTGATAGTGTAGGATGAGTGTGTTAAAGGCATCCAGGTCGCCTTTTTGGGCATCAGCAATGAGCGCTAATTCGTTCATCGGGGTAATTTTATCACTGCGGAAAATTTTTAACGTTGTGAAGGAGTAAGGACAGGCAGACACCTGTCTCTACTTGGGAAGAAAGAAGAGATAAATTGCCCGCCAGACCAGCATACCCAGGGCTGATGTCGCGCCCAGGACTACTGCAAAGATCGGAATAATCGGTGCATTCAGAAGTAGTCCGCGCAGAACGGTGGCGAGCGGCGCGGCAAAAATCATCGCCAGGACCGGACGCCAAAGTTGCCTGGGATTAGATGTGATGTTGGTCTGAAAAAGTCCGATGGAAGGCGCGAGAAGAAACCACCCGATCAACAAAGGAAAGAAGGCCGCTGCCATGCGAGGTAGAAACGATACACCTCCCTCCCCATGAGAAGCAAAGCCAATGATCGTGACGGTGAGAATGGCGAGAATATCGCCGAGGACTAGAATATATTTTTTCATAGAAATTCTGTAGAGATGGACAGCTCGCGAAGCACGCAAAGCGAGCCGGCCTCTACGAATCATTTATTAAAACTCTTCATTCTTCAACGCCGGGAACAACAAAACATCGCGGATGGAATGTTTATCCAGTAATAACATCGTTAACCGGTCGATGCCCATGCCGAAGCCGCCATTGGGAGGCATGCCATAGCGCATCGCACGCAGGTAATCTTCATCCATGGGATGCTTCTCTTCGTCATCGGCTTCGTAGTCGCGGCCCATTTCCAGGAAACGTTGTTCCTGATCGAGAGGATCGTTCAACTCGGTGAAGGCGTTACACAGTTCAAACCCGGCTGTATATCCTTCGAAGCGCTCGACCGTCAACGCGTCATTGGGAATCGACTTCGCCAGCGGCGAAATATCGCGCGGATAGTTGTACAGGAACGTTGGCTGGATCAGCGTGGGCTCCAGGAACTCGCTCAGCAAAAAATCGATCAGCTTGCCGCGCGTAGCTTTCGGATCAGGCAATTGGTTCGGATGCTTTTCTTTGATCGCTTGGAATAGTTCCTCGGCGGTCCGATGGGCAGAGATATCAATGCCGCCGGTTTCGAGAATCCCAGCGCGCATCTCTAATCTGCGCCAGGGCGGCGTGAGATCGATTTCATGGCCCTTGTATGTAATTTTCTGCGTTCCCAAAACCTGTTGGGCAGTGTAGGAGACCATTTGCTCGGTCAATTCCATGACCTGCAAATAGTCCGCGTATGCCCAGTAGAACTCGAGTTGAGTGAATTCGGGGTTGTGCTTGAATGAAACGCCCTCATTACGAAAATCACGTCCGATCTCATACACCTTTTCGAGATTGCCAACCAGCAGTCTCTTTAGATAGAGCTCAAACGAGATCCGCAGATACATGTCCTGTTCGAGCTCGTTGTGATGGGTCACGAATGGACGCGCTGCCGCGCCGCCATAC
>DATHUN010000203.1:0-8880 GCA_035462205.1 Anaerolineales bacterium | reverse complement strand
GGCACGATCAAGTTTTGCTTCCAGCCTTCGGAAGAGGGCAGCAATGGTGAAGAAGTGGGTGGTGCCGAAATGATGATGCGCGACGGCCTGCTCGATTCACCGAAAGTGGATAAGACCCTCGGTCTCCATATCTGGAACGAGAAGCCGCTTGGTTGGGTTGGCGTTGCTGGCGGACCCTATATGGCTGGTGCAGATATTTTCACGATCAAGATCACTGGGAAAGGCGGCCACGGCGCGCTTCCCCAGAATACTATGGACCCGGTTGTTGCCTCGGCGCACATCATCAACGCCTTGCAGACGATCGTCTCGCGTAATGTCGCGCCTCTTGAGACAGCTGTCGTCAGTGTAACCACTGTTAACGCCGGGACGGCTTTTAACGTCATTCCACAAACGGCGGATCTGACGGGAACGATTCGCACCTTCGATCCTAATGTCCGGCAAAGGGTTGTGGACCGATTCGAGCAGATCGCGCGTGGCGTCGGTGAAGCAATGGGCTGCCAAGTGGAAGTCAGTGTTAAACGTATGACTCCTGCCCTCATTAACAATGAGGAGATTGCCGCAATCGTGCAGGATTCGGCACGCCGTGCATTGCCTGAATCCGAGCTCGATACCGCCGGTTACGCCACTATGGGTGCCGAGGACATGGCATTCCTATTGGAGAAGGTTCCGGGATGCTTTTTCTTTGTCGGCTCGAACGACAAGTCGCGTCATCTGGATTACGGGCATCACCATCCCAAGTTTGATTTTGACGAACAGGTGTTGATTCGCGCCTCAGCCCTCATGGCAACTGCTGCGATGGATGTGCTCAGCGCAAAATGACGTGGGAACGTGGTGGGCTGGGATTCCGTTAATACAGTATGTCTAACAAATTCCGCACGCTTCTTGTCTGGACCTTGATTCTCTCTGCTTGCGGCCCGATCTTTCCCACCACCGAAGCCGCCTCCGAGAATGTGCCGCCAGCAGCGCAACCACCGACTGGGATTGTCACAACACGAGTCTCCTCTAATTCGCTCACCCTGCCGAATCCAAAAATTATCCAAACCCTACAGACCCCGCACATTGACGAACCGCCTAACCCCGATGCAGTCACGACCGTTGCTCCACCTAACCCGCACGAATGTGCCTATCAATGGGCGTATCAGGATTTGCCGGAGCTATCAGGCGATTTTCTTGTATCAATCCAAGGGCTCCAACCCGAGGCGCAGGCGACCGCCTTTGCCTTCGGTGAGAATTGTGTTCACGCCGATGGAAGCACGACCTTCCTCCCCATGGAGACCGACTTCAACATCACATTGAATGTCACCGATCTAGACAACGAATCCGATTTGGGCGGATGGATTGTCAAAGTGATGCAAATCATTGAGGCGATTCCGGCAGATCAAATCATCGGTCCAATGCCAGGACGCGTAACGCTCATCTTTCAAGCCGGTGGAAAGCAGCAAGCTATCCAGATTCATGTTGACCAATATACCGCGCTGCCAGCGGGTCTAAGCAGCGAAGAAATCTATAAAGCCTTGCAAACTCAATGACGCTGCAGCTGTCATCCAAGTGACAGTCACCTTTGACCGTGACTGTCACTTTTTGATTCCTTGACAAACTCGTTGTATCAGCATATACTTCGTTTAGTAATTACTAAACATACATAACACACGATATGACACAATCGCTTACCAAAATCAGAAAAGACTTCACCGAAGGACTCAGCCAGATTAGCCGCTTCTGGGGCTTTCCTAAAGGGATGGGAGCCATCTTTGGCGTGCTCTATCTCTCCCCCACACCCCTTTCGCTGGACGAGATCGTCCAGGAAACAGGGCTGACCAAGGGTGCCATCAGCACCGAGATCCGTGCCCTCGCCCGCATGGGACTGGTCCATCGTTCCTCCAAGCTTGGCGACCGCAAAGATTATTATGAAGCCGAGTCCGATTTTTATGCCGCGATCAAATCTATTTTGAAAGAGCGACAAAATAGCGAATTCGATCGTGCCATCCGTTCGGTAAAAGACACCTTGAAAACGATGGAAGAGAACTGGGTAGAGAACGAAGACTGGAATTTCGTTTATGAGCGAGTGCAGGCATTACAAGGATTCTTTGACGCGATCGACAGCCTTACAAAGGCGGTCATCCGCTTGGAGAGTTTGGGGGTCACCAATGTATCAAAGATTTTGGGTGTGTTGAAATAGGATGCATATGTCATTCTGACCGAAGGGGGCGTATTTCCCCGGCACCGAACCTCCGGGGCGGTGTGCCCTGCGGAGTGAAGAATCTTTATAGCTTATAGGAGACCTTCGCCCACTAAGAGCGACATCACTGTGAACAAGGAGCCAAAATGAAAATCGCAGTCACCGGTGCTTTCAGTTATTCAGGCAAGTACATCACCAGGCGCTTGCTGAAAGGTAGCGATATAGAAGTCGTCACATTAACCGGCCATCCGCATCGCCCGGATCCGTTTGGCGGAAAAGTCAAAGCCTATCCACTGGATTTTGACGAAGCCAGCATGACCCGCAGCCTGCAGGGCGTGGATGTACTCGTCAACACGTACTGGGTGCGCTTCGATAAGGGCGAGAACACCCAGCCGCGCGCCGTACAAAATACGCGCAAGCTGGTCAATGCTGCCAAAGCCGCGGGCGTCAAACGGATAGTGCACATCAGCATCACAAATCCGTCTGCAGATTCACATTTGCCTTATTTTTGGGGAAAAGCTGCCAATGAAAAAGCCGTGATCGAATCCGGCATGAGCTACGCCATCCTGCGCCCCACTGTACTGGTTGGTGAGGAAGATATCCTGATCAACAATATCGCTTATCTGCTCAGGCATTTCCCAATTTTTGCTCTACCTGGAAATGGTTCCTATAAACTGCAACCTGTTTATGTGGATGATGTTGCAGAACTGGCTGTCGAAGGGGTGTTTCGCAGCGATAGTTACATCATCGACGCGGTGGGACCGGATATCTTCACATTCAAGCAGATGGTACAACTGATCGCCGAAAAAATTGGCGTCAAGCGACCACTGCTTCCTGTGCCGTCACGGCTGGCATTGCTAGTGGCCCAGTTCCTGAGTCTCTTTGTCGGTGACGTGATCCTCACTCCCGAAGAAGTAGACGGTCTGATGGCGGGCCTGTTGGTCTCCAAGGATCCTCCCCTTTGTAGAACACACCTGGCGGATTGGCTCGAAGCGCATAAAGATCGGGTGGGTGCAAAATATGCTTCAGAGATACAGAGACATTTTTCATGAAAACAATAACTTATCTACGGTTATCGCTGCTGATTCCGTTTTTGGTGTGGACATTTGGTGTTCTGTTCTTTTTCCTGTGGAGCGCATTCGAACCGAATGGACTCGGCTCTGATGGACCTGCTGCAATAGCTGTAATTGGAGTATTCTTTTTGTTTTATGTGTTCGGGATTTTCATTTGGTTGCTTCCCTATGTACTGCTCTGCCTGATGCTCCTGGGCTTGAGTTTCAAGAGTAAGGCACAAGTGCTGATCAGGGTCTTTGCTTGGTCGCCCTTTGCCATGGCGATCTTGGTTCTTGCGCTTGTGAATATGTTGTCACTTCATAGCGACGGTATGAACAGGCTATTTTCAAATCCTGGCGAAGCTGCCGAGAATTTGCTTGGCTCAAACACGTTATTCCTGATCCTTACTCTGCTCTGGGGATATATCTGTGTCGGCATCGGCTATGGCGCGTACAAGATATTGCAACGGCTGCAATTCATTCGCGACGGGGCTACGCTTGCAGCCCTGCCACTGGCAGGGCACGTATGATGGAAGGTCAGATAGAGCAGCAACGCGTGATTCTCTTCGACGGCATTTGTAATCTGTGCAATGCATCCGTCATCTTTGTCTTGCAACATGAACGAGAACCTGTCTTTAAATTCGCTTCTCTTCAATCTGACACGGGGCAAAAGTTATTAAACTGGTGTGGATTACCCGCAGATTATGTACAAGCAGTCATCTTGATTAATAATGGAAAAATCAATTTTGGTTCAACGGCTGCTCTGAAAATCGGACAGACGCTTAAGTTCCCCTGGTCGGTTTTGAGCGATCTGGGATTCTTGGTGCCAAAATTTATTCGGGATTGGGTTTATCACCAGATCGCAAGTCATCGCTACCAATGGTTTGGAAAACGCGATGTTTGCATGATTCCCAGCGAAGACTTAAGGAAGAGGTTTTATAAATAAAGTGGAGACTTTATCCCCACTTTATTTTATCTCCACAATCCCATTACATTTGGGACTGTCCATACATCCATAATATGTTCTCCCGGCACTCAGCCCGTTGCGATGGATCCGCAGGACCATCATTTTGCCGCAAACCGGGCACATTGGAACAGAATCCGTTTTTGCCGTCGCGCGGAGCGGAGCGGTGTCCTTGACTTTCGTGATCGCCAGCTGCAGTAGTTCCGCCAGGTCGTTTTCTGAATAGTGCTCACTCGAGCGGATGTGCACAAGCGGCAAGCCTGCACTGAGAATCAAGTCCTGCATAAACTGGTCTGCTTCGCGTGTCTCCGTTCTGCTAACAGGCTTGACCAACTCGATCCCAATCGCAGGCCTGAGAGTGTTTGGCTCGCAAAGCAAGAAATCCACATGTTTACGGAAAAACTTATTGAAAAAATGAACGTTCTCGTTCGGGCGCACGATGTAGAAAATATCGTTGAGCGCCACCTTGGGGCAGATCACATAATGCCGGCCTGCCATGTTTTGCAATACGCGCAGCAAGGCGAGTTCGGGCGTGGACAAGAAAGTCTCACGTAACCGGTAAGGTAACCGATCCTCCTGGCTTTTAGTTTGAACTGCTTTTTGATCTGTCACAGGTATTTCCCACCTCATTATAGAGCAAAGATTCCCCCATGACAACACTCCAGAAACAAAGGATGAACGATACTGCAATGTATTCTGGAAAAGACCTACAATGCAGGCGAGGAGCAAACCTTCAGGAGAGAGTATGAACCTAAAAAGACTTGTTTTAATTTTCATCGGTGGGGCAATCGTGCTTTTCCTTCTCATGCAACTCATTCCCTTTGGGCACAACCGCACGAATCCACCTGTCGTGTCGGAACCGAATTGGAGCAGCCCGCAGGCACGTGCGCTGGTAAAGGAGCATTGTTTCCAATGTCATAGCAACGAAACTAACTGGACTTGGTATAGCAATATTGCACCAGGCTCGTGGCTGATCGCCTACGACGTCATTAAGGGCCGACAGGAATTCAATTTTTCGGATTGGAACAATCATCCCGGTAAGCTGGAGAAAATGGTGGAAGCCATCCAGGAAGGGGAAATGCCTCCCATCCAATACTGGATCGTCCATCCGAGTTCCCGAATGAACGAACAGCAGAAACAAGAATTGATCGATGCACTGCGGAGTTCGATCCAATAAAAAGTAAGTCCCCTCGAGGGGACTTATTCCTTCTGGCGGGTCAATTTCAGGACTTTTGCCTTAAGCGCGGCATTACAGGCAAGCCCTTCCCCGTGAGCATGACCCTCTTCGCCTGACCACGAACCGAAAAAACCACCAGCTTCGCGCAGGATCGGTGAGAACGGAGCCACATCCCAGATCATGATGGATGGATCCATCATGAGTTCCGCCCGGCCTGTGGCAACCATGTGGTAACCATAGGCATCCCCCCAGCCGCGGCCGTAGAAGAATTCTTTGTGCATACGCTCAAGAACTTTTAGGCGCTTGGTCGTCCGAAAACCGGACCAACTGGTATAGCAAAAGATTGCTTGTTTTAACTCGCTGACTTCCGAAACGTGAGTACGTTTGCCGTTCCACCAGCAGCCTAGCCCATCAGCCGCCCAGAGCATCTCATCTAGCGCCGGAAAGCAGACTGCGCCGACGCGCGACACGCCTTCCACCTCCAGCGCGATCAGCACAGAGTAAAACGGCACGCCTTTCATAAAAGATTTGGTCCCATCGATGGGATCCACAATCCAGCGGAAAGGATTCCCTTCCCCGGCTTTTTCGCCGTACTCTTCCCCTACAATTGCGTGAGTCGGAAAATTCTTCTCGATCTCCCCACGGATAAATTCCTCCGTAGCACGGTCGGCAGCCGTGACCGGAGACTCGTCACTTTTTAGATCGTGCAAAATTCCCTTGTTATAATGGCTGAGGGTGATGCGCCCGGCGCGGTAGGCAAGCTGGCGTGCGAAGGTAAGATAGGGTTGAAGGTTCATTGTATTAATTTATCCAAAAGGGCTTTCTCTTCACGATCGTTTGTTACATCTCCATCCAGCCAGGCGGCACGCAGCTGTTGAAGGATGGTAGTGAATTTTGGTCCGGGTTCGAGACCGCGTTCTTTCAGGTCATTACCGGTAATCCTCGGTTTGATGTTTCGCCAGTGAACGAGATAGTCCCGTAACGCCGGTTCCTTGCGCAAAAGATAAACGGCATACACCGCAATGGATGGAAGCTCCTCGAGATAAAACGTCCATTGGCTGGGCCGCCAGCTGACAAAGGAAGGCAGTTCGCTGAGCAACGACGAAGCTGCACGGGCGGATTTGGTCAACAGCGCGGGAAAATCAAGCCGTTCAGAAATTGTCTCGATATCAAAAACGGTTAAGGGCATCAGCCAGAGAATCCATCCCAGAGTTCGTTTGAAGGCCAGAATACCCGGGATAGTAAACTCGCCGAATTCTGAGGAGAGTGCCTCTAAATACGGCAATCGGAAATTAGCATACTGCAAAGAGGGATGGATGGGTTTCAGCAAATCCAGCTCGGCAAGGCGATGTAGGAGACTAGATGGATTGGTCTCTTCAAAGATCAGGTCGAATTCGTGACGCAGGCGTTCCCCGCTCATATGGGACAAAATCTCGCGCGCCTCATCATTGATGAGACGGAGTGTTTCCGGTTCGATTTGGAAACCATACCGCCCTGCATAACGGACGAGGCGAATCATGCGTGTGGGATCATCGATAAAGGATTGATTGTGCAAGATTCGTAGCATGCCGCGTTCCAGGTCTATTCGACCGCCGAGCGGATCATACAGCTGGCCGTAGTATCTGCCGTCGAGGCGGAGCGCCATGGCATTGATAGTGAAATCGCGGCGACGCAGATCCTCGTCGATGCCGGCGCGCTTGATCGTGGGCAACGCGCCGGGCTGAGAATATGTCTCAGAACGAGCCGAGATAAAATCAAGGGAAGAGGGAAAGCCTGACGAGTCCAGCAGTGGAATGTTCAGCCGCTTGAACGTGGCATCGTCCAAGGTCCAGGTGGCTGTGCCGAAGCGCGAGTGAAAAACAACCTTACCGGCATAGCGTTTCAAAACGGATTTGGCAAGGTCGGCCGCATCGCCCTCAACCGTGAGATCAAAGTCATGGATCCCACGCCCCAGTAACAGGTCCCGGACGGAACCGCCGACGAGATAGAGAGGTAAATCTAATCGTTCGGCTTCCGTCTTGATCAGGCGGATCAGCGCTAACGATTGGGGCGTCAAAAACGATTCGAGCTGTTCAGAAAGGTTCATCGCAGATTATATACGTCGCTTAAGCCATCACCGAGAATATTCCAGGCAATGCCAAACACCATGACCGCGACTGTAGGTGGCAAAAATACCCACCAATACGTGAAGAGACTGCCACCTGCACCGATCACCCAATCCCGTCCCTGGGCAAGCATCGAACCCCAGACAGAACCACCTCCGATCTGGATAAACGTCAGCGTCGCCTGCAAGAGGACTACGCCGCCGACGTCCCGCGCTGCCAGCACCATAGCCGGACCAGTCGCATTTTGGAGGAGATGCTTGCGAATGATCCAGAACGGACTGCCCCCCAGCGCCCGCGCCGCCTGGACGAAATCCGTCTGCTTCAAGGTAAGCACCATAGCGTTCACCAGTCGGGCGTACGGCATCCAGGAAAAGATGATCAAGCTCAACATAAGCGGGTTGAGATGCTCGAGCAAATATTGAACGAGTGGCGAAAGAGCATCCCGATTCTCGGTACGCGAAAAGAAGGGCGAAAAAAAATCAATTTGTCCGATGGAAGCCATGCCAACCAAAATCAGCTGTTGAACAAAAACTAAACCCGCGATCGGCGGGAACGCCAAAAATGCGTCGGCAATTCGCAGCATAACGGTGCCGACTCGAGCGCTCGCGATCCCGGCAACGGCACCGTATAAAATCCCAAACACAGCCGTACTGACGGCGACGACCAGACCAAATTGCAGAGCATCACGCGCGCCCCAGATCAAAGCGTGATAGACATCTACGCCAAAAGGTAGCATGCCAAGAATTGCCTTCTCACTGGGCGGCTGCGGCCGGGGCTCAGTCGATTTACCCACACGCAAATAGATTCCCGGGTGCTTTGGGTCTTCAGGCGAAAGATAAGGCGCAGCAATCGCAAAATATACATACATGAAAACGAGGGCAATTGCGAGCCAGTTCGTCCAGCGGGAGAGAAAGCGCTTGAAACGATTCATTGTTTCAGCACACCTTCTCGAACGCGCGGATCGAGCGCTGCCTGCAGCACATCTAATAAGAACATCAAGATCAAAACCAGAATGACGCTGTATATAGCAAAGCCAAGCGCAGCCGGTGCATCGGGAACTCCGCTCATCGCTGCGACAATGACGGAAGAAACACCGTTGAAATCGTAGATGATCTCGGCAACAAAAACGCCGGTGATAATGGATGTCGCCGAAAGGGCGATGCTCGTTAGCGAAGGCGTCAGCATATTCCAGAAGGCGTGTTTCCAGATCACGCGGCGTTCGAGGATGCCCCGCGCCCGCGCCGCCAGAATATATTCCTTGCTACGTTCCTCGATCATGCTAGCACGGGCAATCCTTGCCAGGGTTGCCCAGTGATACAAGCTCAGTGTAAAGACGGGCATTGCCAAATGTTTCCAGGCGTCCTTGAAAACATCCAGGCGACCGTTCAACAGGCTGTCGACCG
>DATHUN010000202.1:0-1760 GCA_035462205.1 Anaerolineales bacterium | reverse complement strand
AATCCATGTCGATTCGCGCCCGTCGGATGCAATCGCCCTGTCCGTTCGTGCCCATGTGCCGATCCTGGTCAATGCGAGCGTGATGGACGAGGCAGGAATTATTCCCGAGCAGGATATGCCCGAAGGGGCGGAAGCCAGCGCGGAGCCGGAGAGGAGCGAGCCCGCTCCCCTATCCGAAGAGAGTACCGAACGTTTGTCCGTCTTTGAGGACTTTCTTGAAAAACTAGATTTTGATAAACCTGATGATGAAAACAAAGCCGATGATGAGTCATCGGACAAACCGAAAAAACCGAAAAAGAAATGACCGATTATCTGCCGCCTGATTCGCCCTTTGGCGAAAAGTCCACCGCCTCCACTCCTTCCACGGCAGTCCCACACAGCAGAGAAGCCGAAGAAGCAGTTGTGGGGGCAGTTTTTATTAACCCGGAAGTCTATTACGACATCGCCCAGTTCCTGAACGCAGATGACTTCTACATCCACCGCCACAAGTGGATCTGGGAAACGTTCACCAGCCTGCACGAACAGCGCATCCCGATTGACATGTTGACGGTCGCTGACGAACTCGACCGGCGCAACCAGTTGACAGAGATCGGCGGACCCGCTTTTCTGACGTCGCTGGTCAACCAGGTGCCGTCATCGCTCAACGCCGAGTCGTATGGGCGCATTGTGGAGGGCTATGCGGTTCGCCGCAAAATGATCAACGCTGCCAACCAGATCGCCTCGATCGCTTATAACGAGCGTACCAGCGTGGACGATGTGATGGATGGCGCCGAGAAGGCCGTCTTCAACGTCAGCGAGCGGCGCCTCAAACATGATCTGAAACCGATAAAGTCTGTATTAAGTGATTACTACGACCGCATCGATGAACTCGCCAAACGCTCGGAAGAGTTTTTTGGTGTGCCAACAGGCTTTATTGACCTTGACAAGATGCTAGGCGGTTTACAGCCTTCCGATTTACTGATTATCGCAGGTCGTCCGGGGCAAGGTAAGACTGGCTTTCTTTTGTCTCTTGCAAAGAATGCAGGTTTGATTCATAAAAAGCATGTGGCGATCTTCTCGCTGGAAATGTCGAATGAGCAGGTCGTGCAGCGCTTGATCGCACAGGAGACCGGCATCGACTCGCAACGTCTGCGTACGGGTAAAATTCTTGAAGATGAGTGGGCAAAGTTTACTCACTCCATCGAGGTATTTGGTGATACACACATCTATCTCGACGATACGCCCGCCATCACCCCGCTGCAGTTGCGAACGAAATGTCGTCGCCTGCACATGGAGTTTGGACTCGATCTGATCATCATCGACTACCTTCAGTTGATGGGTGGCGATACCCGCAACGATAACCGCGTCCAGGAAGTCTCTTACATCTCGCGCAACCTGAAGATTCTGGCGCGTGAATTGAATGTCCCGGTGCTGGCTGCGGCGCAATTATCCCGCGCGGTGGAGCAGCGCTCCGATAAACGACCCGTGCTCTCGGACTTACGCGAATCCGGTTCTCTTGAACAGGATGCCGATATTGTCATGTTCATTTATCGTCCCGATCAATATGAAAAGGATACGGTGAAACAAAACGTCGCCGAGATCATTATTGCAAAGCACCGTAACGGACCGGTCGGCAGCGTGGAATTGATCTTCCGCGGTGCCCTGGCAAAATTCGAGAACGCCGCCACGCGGGTGTTCAAGCCGAATGAGTAGGGGCAGATCGCACTCCGCCCCTACAATGCAACATGAATAAATTCAAAGGCTTCACCGATTCGGAAACG
>DATHUN010000201.1:0-3648 GCA_035462205.1 Anaerolineales bacterium | reverse complement strand
CATCCAGGCCGTCAGCGGCGGTATGGGTCCGCTTGGAGTTTATAAGGGATTTAGCGAATTAAAACAACTCGGCATGATTGACCGCATCCCGGCCCTTGCACCAATCCAGGCAGAGGGATGTGCGCCGATGGTTTTAAGCTGGAGAAAAGGTTTGGAGCAGGCTGAGCCTGTTCTCTCGCCTAAGACCCGCATTGAAACGCTTGCGACGGGTGACCCCGGGCGTACCTACGTAATGTTGCGAAAACAGGTCAACGAAACCCGAGGAGTCTTTGAAAGCGTCAGCGATGAGGAAGCTTTCCGTGCAATGCACGTGCTGGCGAAAATGGAGGGCATTTCCGCTGAGCCAGCGTCGGGCGCTGCTTTTGCTGGATTGTTCAAGCTCGTTCGCGCTGGTATCATTCGACCTACCGATACAGTTGTTATCAACTGTACGGGGCATACAATGCCCGCAGAGCAATTCCTGTTCGGCGAAAACTGGACCCGGGACGTGGATCTGGTTGCCAAGGAGACAGAAACCGAAACGCCACAGGAAGGCTTACTCTCCGCGCTCAATAACGTGACCCCCAACCGCTTTCCCCGTGTGCTTGTCGTTGACGATACTTCTGAAGCACGCCGCCTCATTCGGCGCATTCTTCAGTCGCAAGGCGATTTCGATATTCTGGAAGCCACCAATGGACGCGAAGCGATTGAACTCGCCAATCGCGAGCGACCGGATCTCATTATCCTTGATTTGATGATGCCCGAAGTGGATGGCTTCGCCGCGCTGGACGAATTGCGCAGCAAACCGGACACTGCTAACATCCCGGTCATTGTAGCGACCGCAAAGGAATTGACCGTGGACGAAAAGAGCCGCCTGCAGGGACAAATTCAGTCACTTATGATGAAGGGTGATTTCATGAACGATGAGTTCCTGGAGGAAGTGCGGTCCCTGATACGATAAAATTGGCAATGGGGAACAACGCCCCATTTTCAACAGAACAATCGCCGGGCGTTGCGAGAGTCTTCCTAGTGCTCGTCGCTGTGTTTGGAAAGATCCACAGGAAACAATCAAGATGCATAAGGGTCGTACCACAGGAATTAATGCCGCGCTTGTCTCTGCGTTTTTTCTAGGTCTCGCTCCTGTCTTCGGCAAAGCCGCCATGGGAGTGGATAAGTTCTCGCCGCTTGCAGTTGTTGCACTGCGAACCGGTATGGCCGCTCTTTTGCTGCTCTTGATAATGGTGACCATTAGACGTCAATATCTGTATATCTATCCTGCCGGATTGATTGGCTGCGTATTAGCTGGCACAGTCAATGGCATCGGATCCATATTTTATTATGTGGGGTTGAGTCGCCTGAATGCAAGCGTTGCACAAATGCTTTATGCACTCTATCCGTTTTTTGTCGCTTTTTGGCTTCAACTTGATAAACAAACTCTTTCCAAATTAACAATCCTCCGGATATTTATCGCAATCCTGTCCGCCTTCCTGTTAACGCGCGGCGATGCAGCCCATATTGATCTTTGGGGGGTGTTATTTATGTTGGTTGCGGCGGCTCTGTATGCACTTCATCTTCCCATTAACCAGCGCGTCCTCTACGATGTACCTGCCCCTACAGTGACGGTATACACGCTGATCGCCATGAGCGCAATTGTGATTCCCTCTTATTTTATTTTTGACCGGAGCTGGCCGACGAGCAACGCCCCCTGGACTCCTGTGCTGGCACTCACGGCTGTGACTTTTTTTTCTCGGCTGATGCTATTCCTCGGGGTCAAGCATATCGGCGGGATGCAGACAGCTCTGCTTGGCCTGGGGGAACTATTAGTAGCGATCATTTTTAGTCATTTATTACTGCAGGAAAGCCTGACCGCGTTTCAATGGTTCGGTACAGTTGGACTAGGCGTGAGCCTGCTTCTGGTCTGGTTCGAGAAGCCGCCACAGCATCCCCTGCATACTCACGGATTATTGAGCTGGATTCAACCTCCGGATTTCCCGGCCGATTTTTACAAACATTAAAAACCACCGAGTTTTGATTTCTACGTGTCTCCCTCGTACAGGTAGCCAGTACCGCGGACGCTCACAATGCGGTCAGACAGAGCCGGGAATGCTTCGAGCTTGTGGCGCAGCCGGCTGACCAGCGGACGTAGTATTTCTGGTGCCTCGCGTTGCGAAGTATCGTATCCTTGCACGAGCAATACCAGTTCACGGTGAGAATATACCCGCCCCGGATTTTCGATCAGCACACGCAATAGGCGCCCTTCAGCTGGCGTAAGATGGATGATTTCATCTTTCTTTCGAACTTGACGGCGTGAGAGATCAACATGAGTGCCGTCCTTCAAGGAGAACTCTACCACACCATCCTCTACATCCAGTGTTGTGACATTGCCTCGCATCTTCAAACGCGCATCCCGTCGCGTCAGACCTTTCTTGACGCTGTTCAATACCTGCGCAGGAGCTGCTGGCTTCAACAGATAATCGTGGATTCGTAAGCGCAGTGCCTGGATGGCTGATTCTGTCGTGCCGAACGCGGTCAGAAGAACAATTTCTGTTTCTGGAGAGATCTGGTTAACCACCTGCACAACTTCTAGCCCATCCATACCAGGCATACGCAGATCAACAATCATCAGTTCCACTGGGTGCGTGCGCACGTATTCGACCGCAGCCTGTCCATTTGGAACAGAGTTGACCGTATAGCCTTCCAGGCGCAGAATCTCTGTCAACGATTGGCGTGCAACAGGTTCATCATCCACCACAAGAATATTCGACTTCATTGTTTATCTCCCATAGGTAGAAATAGTCTAAAGCAGGCGCCGGACTCACGTCCCGGGATCAGATCGAGTGTCCCACCATGCGCGGTGACAATATTGTAACTCACGGTCAAGCCCAGACCCGTACCTCCGTCCTTGGTACTAAAGAAAGGCTCGAAAATATTTTCGCGTCGCTCCTCTGGGATTCCAGGGCCATTATCCTCGAAGATCATCTCGATGCCGTTTTTCACCGGTCGGGCACGGATTGCCAACTCGCCACCACCGGGCATGGCGTCCAGCGAATTGAGAATAAGATTGAAAAAGATCTGTTGGATTTGGCTGCTCACGGCATAGATCATAGGTAAAGATGCGGGCAAATCCGTGTTCACCTCAATATGTTTCTGACTCAGTTGCTGTGAAGTCAGACTCAGCACGTGCTGCAGCAGCTCGAGTAAATCCACCTGCTCCACTTTTGCAGCCCCAGGGCGATAAAAATCGAGCATGCGCTGCATCGTCTTCATCAAACGGTCCAGCTCCTTTTTGGCAAGCTCAAAATATTCTTTTCGTTTTTCCGGCGAGACGTTTTCATGCCCGGCAAGATGCAGGCAGTTTTGTACCGACTGAAGCGGATTGTTCACCTCGTGGGCGATAGAGGCGGTCAGGCGCCCCGCTGCTGCCATCTTTTCGACACGCAGCAGCGCCTGCTGAGATTCCTCCACCTGGCGAACATAGCTGCGTAAATCCTCGTAGAGCCGCGCGTTCTCCATCGCCACCACTGCCTGCCGGGCAAGGACAAAAAACATTTCAAGATCCGCGCCGCGGAACGGCATTCCGCTGGCATCGCGAGCAGCGAATAGGACACTATGCAAATTGGAGCGCGCGATCGGAATCAGGATCGCCGAACCAAGCCCCAGCGTGGAAAG
>DATHUN010000200.1:0-4335 GCA_035462205.1 Anaerolineales bacterium | reverse complement strand
AGGGCGCAGAAGGCGACTGCACCTAAGAAGAAATCTCCTGTGAAGAGAATGATCAAGAAAGTCACAAGAGCAAAAGCAACCAGCTAGGGAATGGAATAACAAAAAAGGCGCACCATCAGGGGCGCCTTTTTGATAGAGAATGATTATTGAACGGTGACAAGTTGTCCAACATAGATCAAATTTCGGTTGGTAATCTGCGGGTTGAGAGCTAACAAAGCATCTACAGTGGTGCCAAATTTGTTGGCGATGATGCGGAGTGTGTCACCACGCTGGACAACGTAGGTAGTCACACCGCCAGGGATGCTGATCGCCTGACCCACGTATATCAAATTCGGGTTGGTAATCTGCGGGTTGACTTTCAGAATTGATTCGACGGTCGTGCCAAACTTTGCAGCGATGATACGCAGGGTGTCACCTCTTTGGACCCAGTAGGTCTGTCCAGCCGGGGGCGGTGGCGGAGGGGTCTGCCCGGGAGCCACAGCGTAGATGTTCAGCCGCTGACCTTCATAGATCAAGTTGACGTTCGTGATGCTCGGGTTGTTCGCCATGATGTTTTCTACCGTCGATTGAAAACGCAGCGCTAAACCTTTTAGCGTATCGCCACGAGCGACGATGTAGATCACGTAGCCGCCGTCCGTGCCCAGCACCGTACCTGGCAAAAGCAGGCTTTGTCCGGGGTAGATCAGGTTGCCATTTCCGATCTCAGGGTTTGCTCGTTGCAAAGCCGAGACCGTGGTACCGCAGCGATCGGCGATCTTGCGCAAGGTGTCGCCGCTGACAACGGTCACGCTGGTGCCACAGCTCGCTGCGAATGCTGCACTGCTGGTTGCAAACATGCCGAGCAGCATTGCCAGAATAACAAATGATTGAATAAGTTTTTTGTTCATCGAAACCTCCATTTCGTTCAACTGAACGTATGATGTAAAACACCGTCGAAAAGTTCCGGAAGAGTCCGTTGTTGGTACTAAATTCCTACTCCTTGAGGTTGGATCGAAAGATGGTCTGTACAAGCAAAGGGAACGGCGCGGGTGAGCCGCCTCGGTGAGGCACATCACCACCCAACGAAATCCGCTTTCGGCTTCCTATGTTTCGTCCACAAATGGCTGGCCGGGAAAGTGGATTATACTTACGAAAAATCTTCAGTCCACAACGCGGGGGATTGTGATGCACTGATAAACATACTCGGAGAATGAAATGGACACAATCATAGAAAGTATCTCAGCACTCGAAATCTTGGATTCGCGTGGCAATCCAACCGTCGAAGTGGAAGTCACGCTTGCCGACGGATCGTGGGGACGCGCCGCCGTTCCCTCGGGTGCCTCCACGGGCGTGCACGAAGCGCTCGAATTGCGCGACGGGGATAAGAAGCGCTACCTGGGCAAAGGCGTCTCGCAGGCGGTTGCCAACGTTAACGGCGTGATATCTGATGCTCTTTTCGGCTGGGATGCCGCGGAGCAAAAAGCCATCGATGCGGAATTGCTCGCCCTTGATGGAACACCAAACAAGTCCAAGCTGGGTGCGAATGCCATTTTGGGCGTTAGTCTGGCAGTTGCCAAAGCCGCAGCAAATTCATTTGGTCTGCCCCTATATCGTTATCTTGGTGGTGTGTATGCCCACGTGCTCCCAGTACCGATGCTTAATATCTTGAACGGCGGCGCACATACCGCCTGGCAGTCGACCGATATGCAGGAGTTCATGGTCATGCCATTTGGCGCACCATCTTTTGCCGAAGGCGTCCGCTGGGGCGCAGAGATTTATCATGCTTTGAAATCGGTGCTCAAGGAAAAAGGCTACACAACCCTGGTCGGAGATGAAGGGGGATACGCGCCCGCATTAAAAGCCAACAACGAGGCAATCGAAGTCATTCTTGCTGCGATCGAAAAGGCTGGATTCAAAGCCGGTCGCGGCGCTGATGTGGCAATCGCGCTCGACCCAGCCGCATCCGAACTCTACGAAGATGACACCAAGCTTTACAACCTGCGTAAGGAAGGCAAGAAACTGACCGGCGTACAGATGGTGGAATTCTGGACGAAGTGGGTCACGGATTATCCGATCGTTTCGATTGAAGACGGTCTGGCGCAGGATGATTGGGACTCCTGGCAGATGCTGACCTCGCAGCTCGGAAATAAGCTCCAGATTGTCGGTGATGACCTGCTCGTGAGAATTACTTAGAGTGTCCGCAAGGCGATCCAGGATGACGTGGGGAAGGCTCTGCGCGTCAAAGTGAACCAGATTGGCTCGCTCACCGAGACCATCGAGGCTGTGGAAACCTGTCACCGTGCCGGCTGGCGCGCCGTGACCTCTCACCGTTCTGGCGAGACGGAAGATTCGACGATCGCCGATCTCGCGGTGGCGCTGAACACTGGTCAGATCAAAACGGGTGCACCGGCTCGTTCCGACCGTGTAGCAAAATATAACCAACTCATCCGCATCGAAGCAGAGTTGGGCGATACCGCAAAGTATGCGGGCTGGGAAGCATTGAGATAAGAATATGTCATTGCCCCGCCAGAGACAGGCGGGGCAATCTCCAAGTAAACGGTGAATCTTGTGGGTAAGGTGATCCGTCTAAACGGAGATACTTGCATCTGACGCACACCGCCCCGGAGTTCGGTGCCGGGGAGTGCAGGCGTTGCTTCGGGCTTTTGCCCTTGCGATGACATTCGGACCGGGAGGGACAGATGTCCAATAATGATCATGTCGAACGCTACTTAGCGAATCGACAAAAAGAAATTGATGGGGCGGCATTGTATCGGGTACTCGCCGAGACAGAAAAACAACCGCAGATGGCGGCGGTATACAGCAAACTGGCAGCCAGCGAAGAAAGACATGCTGCGGCATGGGAAAGCAAATTGAGCGAACTCCATGCTGGCATTCCTCCGCGCAAACCAACGTGGCGCGCCGCGACCATGATCTGGCTGGCGAAGCGCTTCGGTCCGCAGTTCGTGCTGCCTACCATCACAAGCAATGAAAAAGCAGACAGTCGGGCGTACGATGGGCAGGCTGACGCAGAAGCGAAGGAATTTTCGCGGGATGAGAAATCACACGCGCGTTTGCTTTCGATGGCAGCCCAGTCGACAGGCGGTCTCTCGGGTGGATCGGTTGCACAACTCGAAGGCAGGCATAAAGCCGGTGGCGGAAATGCCCTGCGTGCGGCTGTGCTCGGCGCCAACGATGGACTCGTCTCCATTTTGAGTCTCACCATGGGTGTGGCAGGCGCGACGAATTCGAGACCCGATATTTTGATCGCGGGCTTGGCAGGCGTCCTTGCTGGTGCAGGCTCGATGGCATTGGGTGAATGGCTGTCAGTGCAAAGCTCACGCGAACTTTACGAGCATCAGATCAAGATCGAGGCAGAAGAGATCGCAGCCAACCCCGAAGAGGAACAGGAAGAACTTTCCCTGATCTATCAATCGAAAGGATTGCCCGAAGACCGCGCCAAAGAGATGGCTGCGCACATGATGGCTGATCAAGGGAATATTCTGGATACACTCGCCCGTGAAGAGCTGGGCATCGATCCCCAGGAACTGGGTGGTTCGGCATACGAAGCTGCGTTTACATCCTTCTTCCTTTTTGCTTTCGGTGCAATGTTTCCTATGCTGCCCTACTTCTTCACGGACGGAACACCGGCTATTATTCTGAGTCTTGTGGTCAGTGCGATCGGTTTGTTCATCATCGGCGCAGCGATCACGTTGATGACAGGCAAAAGTATCTTGTTCTCTGGCACACGGCAGGTAGTTGTTGGAATTGCAGCGGCCGCACTCACGTATGGAATTGGTAAATTGATCGGCGTATCGGTGGGATAAATCAAAAGGACGGATTTATGCCCGTCCTTTTGATTTATACGTTGTCGGCATATTTATCTGCAAACAGTGCAGGCTGTCCGCCTGTGTGCCAAAACAGCACCGTTTCATCCCTCTTGAAAAATCCCTTACGGATGAGATCGATCATCCCCGCCGCGGCCCGTCCCGTGTAGACGGGATCGAGCAGTAGCCCCTCATATTTCGCAAACAATTTAACTGCTTCGCGCTCCGCGCCGGTTAGTACGCCGTAGCCTGCGCCACAGTAATCGGCATTTGCCAACACGTCAGCAGGATTGAACGCAAGCCGCTCACCTATCCTGGCGCTGGCATCCGATGCCAGCCCTGACACGTGACTCTTCAACCAATCTTCGGACTCATCGATACTGATTCCCAATACATTTCCTTTGAAGCCAAACACGCGTTGACCCAGGACCAAGCCCGCATGTGTGCCGCCAGAGGAGGTGCCAAATACAATCCAATCTGCGTGGACATTTTGCTTCGTGAATTCTTCCATCGCAAATGCATATCCCAGGGC
>DATHUN010000199.1:0-4304 GCA_035462205.1 Anaerolineales bacterium | reverse complement strand
GAACGTAGCTTCATGTGTGCTTCCATCTTGATCCAGGAATCTGTGGGTCTGAGAATTTGAATATGGAAAGGAGCCATTCATGTCGGCAGCTCGCAGGATTTCACTTCGTCAGCGTGCAGGGGGTTGCTTAGCGATCCTCGTGTTGGTTCTGCTGGTTTATTATAGTGTTCATGTCTTGTTGCGTACCCCAGCTCTAACCACACTTCAGATTATTGCTCATCGGGGCGGTCCAACGGATGCGCCTGAAAATACCCTGGCGGCATTTCAGAATGCCATCACCTTGGGAGTCGATTGGTTGGAGTTCGATGTACAGATGACCAAGGACGGATCATTGGTCGTGATTCACGATGAAACAGTTGACCGTACGACCAACGGCACCGGTGCGGTGCGTGATTTGACCCTGAAAGAAATCCGCTCTCTCGACGCCGGGCAGGGTCAAAAGATCCCAACATTTGAAGAGGTCCTGCAATTGGCCAAGACCAGTGGGGTGAAAATACTACCGGAGACGAAATCTGCCGAGCTTTATCCCGGGATAGAAGAAAAACTATTACAACAGCTGGAACAAGCTGACTATCTTGACCAGACTGTCATTCAGTCGTTCAATGCGGAGTCGTTGGAAAGTCTCCATCGCCTCAACCCGCAAGCCAAGCTTTGCGCACTTTATGGATTGTGGAAGCTCAGTATCAGCGCAGCCCCCGCCGAGGCGCAATATGTCTGTCCGATGGCCGAGATGGTGCTGCTAAATCCCGGAATAATTCGTCAAGCCCATCAGGAAGGACGGCAGGTCTTCATTTGGTTTGGGGTAATAGAGAACCCATTCGGGTTGGGTTTCATGCGTTTTTTTGGTGCGGATGGATTGATCGTGAATGACCCGCTATCAGCAAGGGGGCCATAAAGCTGCTATCTCCGAAAACCATTGCTTTCTTTTGTAACCAATAGCTTATTTGTAAGCCGAAACGAACTCACTCTAATCTTGAACCAAATCGGAGTAATTCGGTGTTGAATTTCAAGAAAAAACTTGTATACTATTCTTAAACATAGTGATGCGCCGAACATAAGGGTGGAAAGAACGAGCAGAGACAATTCAAGTGGAAGGGAGCGTTATGGTTACTTTCTATAGTAAACAGCGCGCTATTGCCTACATATGGATGCCGCTTTTGTTGGTTGGGTTAAGTGCTTGTAAATCTGCAAGTCATTGTTTAGTTGGCGGCGAAATTACTATTCCCAATAATGACAATTCAGCACCCACGATTGTTGGTATCGACTTCCATATGCCTGATGGATCTCTAGTCAGCCGTAAACCTGGTGATGGTCTTTCCAACCGAATTACAGTCCCCACGAACGGCGATGTTACTGTGATTGTTGCCGTGCAGGATGATCAGGGTGTCAAGGATGCACAGCTATTTGCTGCTGCCATAGATTGCTCTATTGATCCGTCTACTGGTGCAGAATCCTGTTCCAGCCCACCTCTTCTTAGCGGACCAACCGCAAGTAATCCTGAAAATAATACAGCTGGTGAAGTCGGCTGTACGCAGAGGCTTGTCACGCAGAAAATCAACATTTCGAAATCATCCACGGGTTCGAATAGTGTAGAGATTTCTGCCAAAGGTATCAATTTTAGCGGACAAAAAGTGGGATCGGCAATTTTTACATTAAGTCGTTAAAAGCGAGGAATACTCTTTTATAGACCTAAGCATTTGTTGATATGAATTCTGTATCAGCAAGAAAGCGTGGAGGTCAGGTCCTGAATAGTTTTTCTTTACTATGTGCAGTTGTGATCGCTGGTCGAATCAATTCTGGAAGATTTGCGATGTCAAAGCATAATATGATTCGTTGGAGTGGTATTTTCCTGATACTTGCGGGCGTATGTATTGCGCTGGGGACGATCATCCACCCATCGAAGGAAACCCCGCAGGTCATTCTGGCGCAGGAGACCCGACTCATCACCGGTCATTGGTTGCTCACCTTTTATTGCGCATTTCTCATGTTGGGACTTCCAGGAGCATATGCCTTCCAATCTGAGCAGTTAGGGCGGTTGGGTTTGGCAGGCTTCCTGTTCGTGTTCTTTGGTACGCTCTTTTATGCCGTGTCGAGTGATTACGGTTTTAATGCGCCGGTGCTCGCCAGGCTAGCCCCGGAAACCCTTGACGCCATTAATGCTTACCCTTCAGTGGTTGTCATGGATGGGTTGTTTGTCTTGCTCCTGTTCCCGGGTTTTATCCTCTTTGGGATCGCCATCCAGCGTTCTCATGTCTTCCCACCTTGGTCCGGTATATTGATAGCCGCTGGATGGTCACTGTTTATGATTTGCGCGCCATTGGCCTTGTTTGTTTTTGAACCGCTGTGGATCCTTGCCGTCCTTGGAACTGTGATGTTGGGATTCGGATTGGCTTGGGTTGGGTACGTACTCCTGTCTGGCAAAGTGATGGCAGGAGACTTTGGTGCATAGGTACGGAGTCTGCACGTTTACAGCAAGGCGCAGAGAAGCAGGTTACTGGGCGCAAGCTCGTTCTGTCCATATTCAAATCAGGAGAAAAGATCATGACACGCAGATTTAATGTTTTTAGAATGCTCGTCATTGGCGTAATCGTGTTTGCCTTACTGAACATGTCTTCCAATATAGTCAGTGCCGCTGGCAAACCTTCCACCCCCACTCCCACCTCCACACCGGTTACAACTCCCACTTCCACCGCGGTGCCCGGCGTCGCTGGCGGATGGCGAACGAGCGGCACGCAAATTCTCAACCCATCGAACCAATCCTTTCAGATTTCAGGGGTCAACTGGTATGGTTTCGAAACGCGCGATAAAGTGGCGCATGGCATGTGGACAAAAGACTACAAATTTATCCTCGATGAAGTGAAGCTGTATGGCTTTAATACCGTCCGCATTCCATTCTCCAACGAGATGTGGGAGACGAATCCCGCCCCTTCGGCCAGCAAATTGAGCGCCTGCTCCGATTGCACCGGGAAGAAAGCGCGCGATATCCTGGCACTGATCATCAATTACGCTGGCTCGATTGGCTTGCACGTGATCCTCGATAACCATCGTTCCGGTGCCGGGAATTCAGCGGAAGCCAACGGTCTCTGGTACACCTCCAGTTATCCGGAATCGGCGTGGATCAATGATTGGGTCAACATGCAACGCTGGGTGCATGGGGTCGCACAACCGGGCGATACGGTCACGCTAAACTATTACGCCGCCGATGGCTTCCCGGTTGTGATGGGCTATGATCTGCGCAACGAACCTCACACTCCTTCACGTACCGCGTATTTAGCTGGCGCCACGTGGGGAAGTGGTGATGGGATTGACCCGGCAGTCAACCCCAACCCAAATCCGTTTGCGCCGGCTTGTGTCGCGACGTCCACTTGTGTGGATTGGCGGCTGGCGGCGGAACGCGCCGGCGATCGCATCTTCGGCGAGGCGGCCGCCAATGGCTGGGATACTCCGTTAATTTTTGTAGAAGGCATCGGCATGTATCCGTCCGCTGGCGGCAACCCGGCGAATGGTCCGTATGATGGAACGTGGTGGGGCGGCGATTTGCAAGGCGTGAATGGCAACAGCACCAATCCGGGAGCGCCGGTTGTCTTCAACTCTGGGGGAACATCCCAAAGCCTGGGCGCGCCTGTTTTAAATAAACTGGTCTACTCCGCACACGATTACGGCCCAGCTTTATTTCAACAATCCTGGTTCAATGCCAACACCTGTTACAAAAGTGGATGCGGCCCATCCAGCCTGGTGGATGTCTGGTACAAGTTCTGGGCTTATCTCAACGTCCCGGGTGGAATCAACCCAACCTGGCCCGGGCATGCCTCCTACCCCTGGAGCAACACAGGCCACACCGCGTATAGCGTCGCGCCGGTCTATATCGGGGAGTTCGGCACAGCGAACGCCGATACCGATTTGACATCGACCACGCGCGGCAGCCAGGGACAATGGTTTACCGATATGGTAGCGTTTGTGCAGAGCAGCCGCAACAACACCCCAACGAATGCCTCCGGGATTGCAGTTAGCAACCTTCACTTCGCCTACTGGTCATTAAACGACGAAGACGCCTATGCTATCCTCGGTGCAAGTTACAGCGGGCTGGAAAACCCGAAAAAAGTTTACTCTTATCTGTGCTACATTGAATCTGGTCCCTTTGCCCCGCCATTCGGAAGTGGTGCAGGGCAATGTAGCTCCACCGGAGCATTGCCTGCACCGTATTAGTACAAAGCAAATTAATCTTAAGTCATGCCCCCGCACTTCGTGCGGGGGCGTCTGCACGTTTTCGAACAGTTTTCTTAGTGCAAGCTCGCTCGGCCAAA
>DATHUN010000198.1:0-8052 GCA_035462205.1 Anaerolineales bacterium | reverse complement strand
CGATGTTCATTCCGCTCGGTGGTGGATTTCCACAACCTGCCTTCGACAATTTCTTCGCATCCTATCGCGTTCATCTCGTCAATTGCGATAACGATAAGAACATTGTCTACCTTGTGGCAGAACGCCGTGATCAGCCGCTGCAGGAAACCTATCGCGGCGACATAAAGACAGGGAAACTTGAAAAAATTGCCGAGAGTGAATTCGGTTTTCAGGTCCTGGATCACAGTAAAGATCACCGCAAATTATTGCTTGGCACAGGATACACGGTGGGGGATGCCGTTTTATATTTAAAAGCGAAAGGCGCACCCAGCCCGCTTTACGGCACGCCGTTGGAGGAGCGCAAAGCGGAAGAAAGTATTCCCTTGAATGGACTAGCGTACGCCGTATTCTCACCCAGTGAAAAGGGAGCGATCGTTACTTCGTCTGTGTTTGAAGATACGTACGGCTTGGGGTATAGCCATTTCGCAAGACCGGGTCAACTTGAGAAAATCGATCTAAAGGGCGCAAAGCATTCCGGTGTTGGAGAACTGGTTGAAATCGATCATTTGCTTAATGATCGCTATCTGCTCATTTTTAACATCGATGGCTGTTCGTGGGTCTATGAAGGATCCTTCAATGAAAAAAAGAAACTCATGACTCTCAAGCATGTGCTGGTGGGAATGGAGCCGCTCGATAATGGCATGCTGAAGAAGGTCCACTATGATAAGACAGAGGATGTCTTCACCTTTTCTTTTTCCACCGCAACCTCGCCGACTCAGCTGTATTCCATTTACGGCAAGAGGCGGGACAAGCTCATCCAGCATACCAACGAAAAAATCCTCGGGATTGCGGATGAATATCTATCCAAAGGAGAAGACGCTTCGTTCATTTCGCACGATGATTTGCGCGTCTCCGCTCGATTGTATCTCCCTGCCAAGGGCCTCGGCTTCAAAGGCCCGCGCCCGCTTGTGTATTACATCCACGGCGGCCCACAAGGGCAGGAGCGCCCGGACTTTGCCTGGTTCTCCATACCATTGATCCAATTCCTGACTTTGCGCGGTTTCGCGGTCTTTGTTCCCAACGTGCGTGGTTCCACCGGCTATGGACTTTCCTACACCAAGCACGTTGACCGCGATTGGGGCGGGCAGGATCGTTTGGACCACGTCCATGCGATGACAAAGGTGCTCTCGAAAGACAAACGACTGGATGTTTCCCGCGCCGCGGTGGTCGGTCGCTCGTATGGTGGTTATATGACGTTGATGCTCGCAGGGCTTCACCCGGAATTGTGGAAAGCTTCCTGCGATATGTTTGGTCCGTATGACCTGCTGACGTTTTCTGAACGCATCCCGGCCACATGGAAGCCGTATTTCAAAATTGCACTTGGCGATCCGGAAAAGCCGCAGGATTATGAATTCCTGATGGAGCGCTCACCAAAGACTCATCTGCATAACATGGCAGCGCCGATGCTGGTGATCCAGGGACGGAACGATCCGCGTGTGGTCGCGGCCGAATCGGAAGATCTGGTTAACGAACTGCGAGCGGAAGGGAAAGAACTGGAATTGCTGATTTTTGAAGATGAAGGCCATGACGTGCTGAAATATGAAAATCGCGTCCGTTGCTACAACGCGATCGCGGACTTCTTTGCGAAGTATCTAAATCCATAACTGAGATGTACCTCTGCGTCCGATGACGTTACCATCCCTGCTCTTCGCCTTATTGATTGCGCTGTTTTATGGCGCGCTTTATCATTTAATTCGCGGCGGAGGAGCCTGGCGACTGCTGCTCTATCTATTCCTGAGTGTCTTTGGGTTTGCTTTGGGACAACTCGTGGGCATATGGCGCGGCTGGGTCTTGGTTCCCATCGGTTCGATCAATGTCGGCCTTGCCTCGATTTGTAGCCTCCTGCTGCTCGTCCTTGGCGACTGGCTGACGCGCTTCGAAGCCAGCCCGTAAAGCAAGGTATAATCTGCGCCTGTGCCAATGAGAAGAGCCTTGCGAGATACTTCGCAAGGCTTTATTACGAGACATCATATTAAAGGCTTGTCAATGGACCAAATCAAATTTTTAATCGATCTTTTTTTGCACCTGGATGGGTATCTCGAAAATATTATTACCACGTATGGCGCCTGGACATACGGGCTGCTGTTTTTCGTTATTTTCATGGAAACAGGTTTTGTTGTCACGCCTTTCCTGCCCGGTGACTCGCTGCTGTTCGCGGCCGGTGCGTTTGCTGCGAAAGGCTCCTTGAACGTCTGGCTCGTGATTGTTCTAACCATGGTCGCTGCCATCATCGGGGACACGGTCAACTATTGGATCGGTCACTCGATGGGAAATCGCGCCTACAACGTCAAGTGGATTAAGAAGGAATACCTTGATCGCACGCACGCCTTTTTCGAGAAGCATGGCGGCAAGACGATTTTCCTGGCACGCTTCGTTCCGATTGTCCGCACCTTTGCACCCTTTGTCGCCGGGATGGGACGCATGTCGTACAGCTATTTCTTTTCCTATAATGTGTTCGGAGGAATTGTCTGGGTGCTGCTCTTCACCTTGCTTGGCTTCTTTTTCGGCAATCTGGACTTTGTGAAGAAGAACTTCGAGCTAGTCATTTTAGCCATTATCTTTATTTCGGTCATCCCTGCGGTCTGGGAAGCATGGAAAGCACGACGGGAGATGAAGGTGGAAAAAGCATCCTAATGTTTCGGCAGCTGACGACCTGCCCTTTTTATTATGAAGTGGCTGGCAATCCTCTTTACGCTTTTCATCCTCCTGGTCATTGTTGCAGCCGATGCAGGTATCCTTAGTCACTACGTTGGTTTTATCTACAGAATTCCGTGGGGTGACAAGGCGGGACATTTCATCCTGTACGGAATTCTGACACTGCTCCTCAACTTGGCGATCTTCCGGTCACGTCCGGACCAGAGACGAAGTTTGCTCGCCGTAAAATTAGGCTTGACCCTCGCGCTGCTGATCGGTCTCGAGGAATTCTCCCAACAATTTTTCTCGCACCGTACATTTGATCTTGTCGATCTGAGTTTCAGCTATATGGGGTTAGTGTGCTTTTCGTGGGTAGCGGTTAAAACAAACACGTAGGGACCGGCAGCCGCCTGTCCCTACGTGTTGAAATAAGATTTATTGCGGCTGTAACACCAGATGCCCTTCCGTATTCTGCGTCACGGACGTTTCATCCCACCACATGGGATAATACTGGATATTCGCCCACATCGGAGCCATGTCATCATAATGCTTATGATACGCATGACCAGATTCTCCGGTGGTGTGGACGGTTACGGAGTTGTTGAGACCACCTAAGTCCACGATCATGCGCATGGATGGAAGCCAGTTTGTTTCATAGCCATCTTTTACCGACCAGCCGGTGGCATTGATAATTGCCTCGCCGCCGCTGGTGGGATACGGTCCGCGGTTGAACAGCGCCTCGATCGGTCCCACGCCTGATTCGCCCAGCGTGCTGTTGCGGAATGTGGAGGCGTGCATCTCGCCCCATTTCCACTTGGACGTATCCTTGCCAAACATTTTTTCCAGCTCGGAAATACCCTGTTCAAATGACGTTTGCAGGATATCTTCGCGCGTCTCTACTTTGTCCGTTGTGGATTTGTCATCCCACCAGCCGCTGGATGCATCCAAGTGACGCATCACCTCATTCCAACGCGAGCCGCCGTCAGGCCAGTAACGTTCGGGTAGTTCATCATCGAACGTGTTTTGCAGCAAGTGACGCCAGAAGGCATTGAACACGGCGGCGGCTGAAGAATCGGCACGGGCTTGATAATCCCAATCCTTCAACAGGTTTTGTGCAGCCGCTTGATTCTCTGGGAGGCCGCTCAACCCAAGAATCAGGGGAGTGTAGACCGGTCCGTTCGCATCGAAATCATCGCCTTGCATGGACTGGATGTAGGCAATATCAATTTTGCCCGGCGCGTTGTTGATCCTGTCCACGATGCGCTGCGCACGAAAGCCGTAATCCCAGTCATGCGTAATGAAGTTGGGATAGTCGGAGGGCGGCACCTGATTATTCGCCGTGGCGATATAGCCCTCCTCAGGATTTAATGTGTAAGGTAAATCTTCGAAGGGAATGAAACCTGTCCATTCATAGTCATCCGTCCAACCGGGCACAGGAATCGTTCCATCACCCTTGGCGCGGATCGGAATGTCGCCAGGCATTTGATAGCCGATATTTCCGTCGACATCCGCATACAAAAGATTTTGCGCGGGCACATGGAAATTGCGTGCTGCTTCGCGAAATTGCTCCCAGTTCTGCGCTTTGTTGAAACCCCAGATCGCCTCGAACGGCGTGGAAGGAGTTAAGGCGGTCCAGCGCAAGGCAATCACGTAATTGGCCGGGAGCGGAATCCCGGCACGGTCCTTGAACGGCTCGAACTCCGGATCCTTGAGATCACCTTCGTTCTTCAAAGGCCCGTACGCATCCGAAATGACCGGTCCATGGCGGGTGATTTTAACTGTGATCTCCACCGGATCGCCGCCGACGATATTGATCGTCTCTTTGCGGGTTTCAAAATCTACCCATTTGCCGTTGACCTCATACTGGTTTGGGTTTTCAGGATTTACTTTTTCGATGTAGAGATCCATCACGTCCGGTCCGACATTGGTAAACCCCCAGGCGAGCTTGTCATTATGACCAATGACCACGCCCGGCACACCCGCGAAGGAAAAGCCAGCAACTTCATAGGGACAAGTGTCGCTTTGGGGTTTGCAATGCAGACCAATCTGGAACCAAATGGAAGGCATTTGGATGCTTAAATGCGGATCATTGGCGAGCAACGGCATTCCCGTCGTGGTACGCGAGCCCGAAACCGCCCACGAGTTGGAACCGATGCCGTCACCTTGTCTTCCCAAGACGGTATCCAGAAGGGCAACTTGATCAGCCAGATGTTGAAGGTCTACAGTCGAAAGTTGAGGGTTCGCTGCAACTTGTGATGATTGTCCATGCCCGTTGGATGCGGTCCCGCCCATTTTATTCACAATGACAGGATGATCCTGCGGATAGGCTGGATAAAGTTCGGCGACCTGCTCCGGTGTCAGTGTTTTGAGCAACACTGCACGCTCGATTTCCTCGCCGATATTGCCGCGCAGATCCCACGCCATGGCTTTGCCCCACGTCAGGCTGTTGACCGGGGTCCACGGTGCGATCTTATATGCGGGACTCAGCAAGCCAAGCACGGCATACTCCAAGCTCAGCGCAGTGGTATCATGATCCTGAAGATAGGCATTCACGCCGGCAGTGTAGGATTCTAGGATCGCTCTGGACTCTGTATCAAGCTCCTGATACTCCTGTTCGGCCGTCTCCCGCCAGCCCAGCGTCCGCAGGAACGTATCGGTATCTAACTGCCCCTTGCCGAACATCTCAGAGAGTGTGCCCGATCCGATATGACGCCAGGCATCCATTTGCCAAAAGCGTTCCTGGGCATGAACATAACCCTGCGCAAAAAAAAGGTCATGGACGGTAGAGGCGTAGATGTTTGGAATACCCATCTTGTCACGATAGATATCCACGGGTGCATCCAACCCTTGGAGTTTAATCTGCCCGTCAATTTTAGGGAATGACTTTGGAGCAACCGTATTCGGCAAATAGCTTTTGAAATAATATGCCCCACCCCCCGTCGCTATCAACGCAAGCGCGATAATCCCAACCAACCCGCGCTTCAAAAAGACTCCAGATCTTTTCATTGCTCCTCCGGTGAAAATGTAATGACCTCAATATTGAACACAACTCTGCAAGAAAAGAGACGCTCGCAGCGGAACGCCTCTTGTAGCAACCATGTCGTTGCGAGGGCGGTGTTCGTCCGCCCGAAGCAATCTCCTCGCAAATGGGCAAGCACTACTGCTGGGTTCTCACTGCTTAACTGAAGGTTGCTTCGTCGTCGCGGAGTTTACACTGAGCCTGTCGAAGTGCTCCTCCTCGCAATGACATAATTATTTTATGTTTCCCAATAACCTTGGGAACCAATACCATAACAAATCCGCGGCGGGCTTGCCGTGAACGGAAGCCGATTTATCGAGCAGTGCCACCGGCGCAAAATAGCCGCGGCTGACGAGTCCGCTGACCCATGGTCGAGAATTGACAGCGTTGAACATGGCATCATACAAATCCATTTGTTGCTGTATGTCGAGATTGACCGTGGACACGTCATCATTCGGACGGCTGAGCGCCGTCCAAGCGAAACAGCCCCCACCCCGATTGGGAATGCAGCCCGTGGCGGAATACGTCGAAGATGGATAAGACAGGGCAATAATGAACCGTTTGTTGAGCTGCGTCTGCACAGGAGAAATATTTTCATCGAGCAGGCGTGTTATCTCCGCGAGCAAATCTGCTTTATTGGGATTCGCCGAGTCGGTCAGCTTGGCGTACCAGAGGAGATATACACCGTCGGTACTCTTCAAAACGTTGAGCGGTGGAACGACATCCAATGTGGTGTAAGGCAGCCCGAAAAGCACATTGCCGCGAAAGTGCTGTCGGACCTCGCCCACGAGATTGAGCCAGCGCGTCTCCGCGTCGGCCGGGACTCCGCTGGGCGTGCCATCCGAGAGAGTCCCTGAAGGAAGCGCGGGCGCGATCCAGTCACCACCAATGATGAGGGCCTGCGCGCCGCTCAGGCTCGCCAGATCCGCATGGTGGAGCACAAAGGCACGGTAATGGTTGAACCAGGTATCCCACCAGCCTGAATCGCGCGGTGCCGATTTCCAGAAATCATCTGCAGTGCTGGCAAAGCGCGGTTGCGGGAAGAGTGCCACGTTGAGATTGAGCGAACGCGCCTGTGACACTGCTGTGACCGCGTCGGACCAGAACATATCCTTGCCGGGCAAAGCAGAAAAAATGATCGGGCTGAGCTGTGAGTAGGTCCAGGTGGGCGTGTAGATCACCCAGTTGGAACCGATCGCTTGTACGTTTTGAAGAGCATAGGGATTGAATGCTGGCATGCTTGGGTCATAATACGATTGAAATTCCACTCCGGCGAAAAATTCTGTTCCGCGCGAGGGGACATCGACACCAACAATCGTGGGGCTGGCTGGTTTTTGCGCCCACACCCATTGATCGACCGTATCGAAAATTTCCTGCGGCGCAATGCTGGGCGAGACGGTCCGTCCATGCGAGCTTACGCCGGCAGTGGTGGCGTCATCGGCAGAGCTACATTGCGCGTTGCGACAGTAGCGGTAGCCGAATGCCCCTACAATGTTCAGCGGCCCGTAGAGCTTGTAGCCCCATTCATTGTTCCCCTTGGGCCACATTGGGAGAGGTGGCGTCCACCCATAGGGATTGAATTGGATATAAATCATATCTCCTGTCGGCGTATCTTTGGGGACGGTGACATCGAACAGGATCGGACCGTTAGGACCCGCCTGCCAGGACTGGACGGCATCCTCAATGGTGGCATTCTGCGCCGGGACAATCAGATCCCGTGTGACATACGTGCCCGCCGAGCTAAATTCTGCATTCCAGAAGCCGTCTCCCATTGTGTATTTATATTGGATGTGCCCGCCGGCAGGCAAGAACAATGATACAGAATATCGTCCATCAGGCAGCGGGGTAAGCACCGGCATCCGGTCAGCGACTGTGCTGAGACCGCCGCCTAAATCTGTGAATGTGTTCCCAAGCTGAAGCAGGTTGCCCGCCATTCTTAAGGGCACGCCTCGTTGGGTTGAGTCGGGAACGGAGACAGTAAAGATGATGTTCACCAGTTGTGCAGGTTTCATGGCAATCTGAACCGGCGTTGCCTGGTTCTCTGCAACGCTTGCCCCCTGTTGGAAAGTTTGAAAACTCCCATCCAGTGCATAGGCAACCAGATTATGGTCGCCGCCGCGCAAGCCGACCAGCTCAAAGCGGCCCGCGGAATCCGTCAGCATTTGCACCCCACCGGCCGTGACGAGAATGCCAGGAAGTGGCGCGCCATTATCCAGGTTGGTCACGGTACCAAAAATATTTCCCGAAAGTGTGTTGGCTGCTTGATCAGACCAGCTGCTGAGGGTATCCACAATCTGCGTCGGTCCATTCACGTACGCGATTCGATAGCGGATGGGCGTATCTGTATTTGTATCTTCCAT
>DATHUN010000197.1:0-2980 GCA_035462205.1 Anaerolineales bacterium | reverse complement strand
ATCTCCCAACCTTATGGTTATCGCGGCACGTCCAGCCGCTGGCGTCACTACGAACAATTGGAACGCTGGCCTGAACGCTTCATCGTGCTGGGTGATGCCTTTTGTGCGTTCAATCCAATTTATGGGCAGGGGATGTCGGTTGCGGCGATGTCCGCCTCGATCCTTGCCGACCGGGTGAAGCGTAGCGATGGCAATCTGGATGGTGTGGCACAATCTACGTTACGCGAGGTCAGCAAAATTACTGAGGGAGTCTGGCTGTTAGCGACCAGCTCCGATCTGGAATGGCCCGGTACCGTCGGCGGGACCATTGGCCAGAGTCCCGTCGATCGCTTTGGACGCTGGTATGTGGAGAAGATGATCCAGGCAACCGCCTCCGATCAGCAGGTCTGGCTGCAATTCAACATGGTCAGCCAACTAATCAAACCGGGAACGGCGTTATTTGCACCGGGGATTTTCCTGCGAGTGATGAAACAGGCCCTGTTCAACCAGCGCCCATGAACTGAAAACTCTCATTTTGAACCGTCCGGCTCAATGCTCTCTAAGGGAACTTTCAAAACTTCCTTTCCCGAAACGTCATAACAGCTACAAGTCCGGTCGCCGGAATTTTGCGGAGGTATGCCACTACCGGAATATCCCTGTGCGCTGCAATAATTGCTGCATAGCATGCTGTCGGATTTCGGTCCAATGTTCCCCACACTCCATTGCTGGAGGAGAATGAAAAGAATAAACAACAAAGTCAGTCCTGCAGAAAGCAGGATATGATTTCGATTCAAATTGGGATCTTGTTCCAGTCGCTTTCCGGCGTAATACCCCAGAGAGATGGAACCGATCCATAAGATCAGAAATGTAAGTACCAGCAAGATCGAAAGAATACTTTCCGGGAAAGACGGCCAGGGATCGTCTCCAAATACAAAGAGCCAGAGAAATCCTACAACAGCGCCGAAAACAAACAGGGAGATGATGGCGGCGACGAAAAAGCCCGGGAGTCCAAAAAGCAATGCATACAAATATCTCTTTTTCATGGGACCGGTGCTTCATTGTAAAGGGTTCTGTGAGAAATGTCCCACCTCTGCGGGATGGTTCATTTTTCCTGACTGTATTTAAATCAAAGCCGAGCATTGCAAAACACAGGAGCTTAAGCATGCACCCAATCCAGACCGATATTTCTGATTCTGCGCTGATTACGGCGATTCGCGCCAATCTCTGTGAGTTCTATCGTCACGTAAGCAGGAGCTTGCACGAACAACAATTTGAGAATGATAGATTCACGCGCTGGCAGGCGCCGATCGCGCACCCCTGGTTTAATGGCGTCTTGAGCTCGCAACCCTCATCGCCACGGGATCGAGCGTTCGTCGAGGAATGTATTGAATATTTTCGTGCAAAACAGATTGTCACATTCACCTGGTGGATGGAACCGCACCTCGCTCGTTCGGACTGGGAGCCGCTTCTCTCTCCATATGGCTTTGGCTTTTCTGATGATACGCCCGGTATGGCAGCCGATTTAGAGGCGCTCAACGAGTCCGCTCAAACAGTGGACCGGTTGGAGGTCCGCGTGGTGGCCGATGATGTGTCGCTGCGTGCCTGGGCGCATATCTTTACCTTAGGCTATGGCCTGCCATCCGACTGGGAACATTCTGTTTATAAGCTTGCCGTGGAACTAGGCTTGGGATTCCCGATACGCAATTATCTCGGCTATTGGGACGGTGAGCCGGTCGCCACCTGCTGTCACTTCTTTGGCGCGGGCGTCGCCGGGATCTATAGCGTGTCGACGTTACCGGCGGCACGCGGCAAGGGGATCGGCACCGCCATGACCCTGCAAGCCTTTCGGAAGGCACGTGAATTAGGGTATCGCATCGGCGTACTTCAATCTTCCGAGATGGGCTACAACATATACAAGAAACTTGGCTTACGGCACCTGTGTCAGATCGAATATTTTTATTGCGCACTGCAATAACCGGATAGAGCCGTATTCGCTTTCAGGTTGCTCTCATCTATGGTGTCTTCCTAGAGTAAATTCATAACGGGGAAATTGTTCTGCCGTATAAACATACGAGAGAATCCCACTGTGTGGTGGGGTCATTCCTGCTTCCCATTGCGTTATAAAAATCTTAGGATTAAAAGAATAAAAGAGTTAGTGATTGGTGGTTGGGAGCAGAGACAGACTGTCCGCGCCCACATGTGCCTGCCCACTTAGCAGGCAGGAAGGAGTTAAATGGATACAAACACCACGTTATGGATTGTGTTAGGCATCATCGCTCTGATTGTCGTCGGGGCTATCGTGATGGCGTGGCGACGTGTACAACGATCAAACCAGCTACAGGAGCGGTTCGGTCCCGAGTATGACCGTGCGCTTGATGAATTAGGAGACCGGCGTCAGGCAGAGAAGGAACTGGAATCTCGTGTTGCTCATGTCAAGTCGCTGAACATCCGTCCGCTGACAGCGGAAGAAGTAAACCGTTTGGCACTTGAATGGCAGGAAACCCAGCGCGAATTCGTCGATGAACCGCTGGCGTCCCTGCAAAAGGCCGACCGTCTCATCCGCGAAGCGATGAAGGCAAAGGGGTATCCGGTCGAGGATTTTGAGCAGCGGGTCGCAGATATTTCGGTCGATTACCCCGAACTGGTGAAGGATTATCGCGGCATGCACCGGATTGCGATCAAAGAGGACAACGTCGGGACGGAGGAGATTCGACAGGCAATGGTTCATGGACGCGCCTTGTTCGAGAGTCTTATCAAACCGGATCCAAGTCAGGAAAAGATCAACCAGAAGGAGAAAATATAATGGACGAAGAACGAGACAGACAAAGAGATATGGAAGAGGAAGATACCCGGCAGCGACCCGTGGACGATGATCGACGGATGCCGGAACGAACTACGGACCGCAGAACTTCGACAGAGATGGACCGCGATGAGCTCGCTCCCTTATTCGAGGGCGACGCCGCGGAGAAATTCCGCACTCGCTGGCTGGCGATCCAGAGCA
>DATHUN010000196.1:0-2719 GCA_035462205.1 Anaerolineales bacterium | reverse complement strand
CGTCATCATGATGTTACCGTCCGCGCTGCGGGGAACTTTTTCGCCTGATTCTTGATCTGCCTTGCGGCGATAGTAGGAAGAAATGCCGATGCTGGTAAAAAGAACCGCGGCGGCTAAAATACGGAAAATGTTTTCGTTCATGTTTACCTCTAATTTTTCTGTGTACTCCGGTAGTTGAGCACTACCGGGCTTCTTATAAAACTTTTGGGAGCGGTGGTCCCGTTCTTTTCATGTACTGGCGATATTTATCGCCAGTATATTCGGGCATAAGATGCTCTTCAATCGCGATAGCTGTGAGTCTTTACATAATATCCGCGCTACAAAACAAATATTGCACTAGAAAATGTTTCCGTTTGCATGCTTGCTTTCTGTCACGTTTCAATCGTGACCTATGTTTCCTCAACAAAAATTTTGCTCGTAATACTGAGTCCGAGCACAAATGATTTGCGACTGACTTTGATGGTCAGGTTGTGATCGAATGGAGAATAGTCAATAATTTCAATTTGTTTGCCAGGAACAAGATCCAACCCTTCAAGATATCGAAGCAGATCTTTGTCCGATGCGGTTACACGTAGAATCGTTGCTGTTTGCTTGGGGCGTAACGCGGAGAGGGGAGTGGACTGATCGAGCGGCATCTTTAAATCTGCGGTGGGGATCAATTCGCCATGCGGGTCGCGGGTAGGATGTCCCATGGCGGCAGCAATACGTCGTTCGAAATCCTCCGAAATGACATGTTCCAGTCGCTCGGCTTCTTCATGGACTTCATCCCATGAATAGCCAAGCGTTTGCACCAGCCATGCTTCCAGAAGGCGGTGGTGACGGATCACTTCGAGAGCGGCACGCTTACCTTCCTTGGTCAAGGTCACGCCCTGATGTTTTTGATATTCCACAAGGGGTGGTTTCGATGAGGCCAACTTTTGCACCATTCCTGTAACCGATGGTGCACTGATATTGAGTTTTTTGGCGAGTGCATTTGTGCTAGCGCTGTCGCCGTTCTCGGTCAGCTCGTAAATATTTTTTAGGTAGTCCTGAATGGAAATTGTGAGCGTGGCTTCCATACGTCATCCATTCCAAAGGGAGGTGGTCGTGCAGGCAAAAAAGAGTATATATGCAATGTTGAAGCCGGCGCCTTCTGTCCAATCACGCACAAATTGAGGCAGCACACGTTTGAACAGCAGCCAGGCAATTGTCATAGTAACCGGGTTGATCGCCGCCATCCAAACCGGAAAAGAGGTCTTGCCAGCTGCTACCAGCACGGAGAATAATATTGAGGCGAGCAAGATAAGGAGTAGGACGGGCACATATGTGACGATCAACACTTTGCGATGACGGGCGATCATCTCTGCAATCACTGGCTGCGAGTCATCCTGCACTTTATTCAATGCGTGCACATATTCGCCCATGTAATAAAACGTCCCGTGGGCAAATGCTCCGATCACGGATGCGGTTCCAAACAAGCCGACAATCGTCAACGCCCATGAGGCGTTCGTCTCACCTAAGCCTTGATAGATCTGCCAATAGCCGATGAGCATGAAGGGTGTTGCAAAGACGCCAAGCAGCGCGCCCCAGAGAAGACGGTTGGGAGATAGCACAACCATCTTTTCTGCATCCGAGAGAAGCTTTGCAAATGGTTTAAGCTTGGGATAATCGTCCAACTTAACTTTACTAGCGAGCAGCAATACATCGCCAATCGTATACAGCAATGCGCCAGCCAATGCAATCAATCCGGCAATACGTAGAGAGGTGGTGATTGATTCCATCTTATAGCCTTACTTGATTAGCAATCCTGTGATCCAGAGCAATAGCATACCTGTCAAAACACCGCTAAAAACAGTTAATGGCATGGATTCGCGCGCAGTATCCTTTTGAATTAGCTTGGCGATTTCATACACAACTTCAAAGATCGCACCGGTGCCAATGGCAAGAAATAGTACAGCCAGAAAAGGTGAGGGAGTATATCCACCGATCCAAGCACCGATAATGGCGGGTCCACCGCCAATCAATCCCATCAATGCCAGTCTGCTGAGTGTTGGTCTGTCGCGTAAAACCGGGGCGATAATGCCAAGCCCTTCCGTAATGTTTTGGATAATGAATCCGACAACAAGGAATGTGCCGAGCGCAATCTCGCCCACGTTGTACGCCGCGCCGATGGCGAGTCCCTCACCGAGGTTGTGGAAGCCAATTCCGATCGCGATCATTAAGGCAACGGCAAGCCGTCGGTCGGCTTCAGACCCGGTAACTTCGGTTTGTCTGGTGGAGATTGCGTTGAGCAGCAGGAAGGTCGCCACAGCGCCGATACCGATCAGCCCGATGCCCTGAAACGCAGATGGTACTTCGTTCGCGACCTCCAAGGCTTCAGCAATCGTATCGAGGCCAAGGAAGATCAACAGTCCTGCAGTAGCTGCCATCAAAAAAGTCATGGTCCGCCGGCCAAGCTGTCGCAGTGCCGGGAACCAAAAGATGCCAAGAAAAACGGGAATCACGCCCACGTACAAACCAATCAGTGTGAAGCCCCAAAACGTGCGGCTGGATGGCTGCGGCGTTTCAAAAGCAACTGGAATATCTACAGCAAACGGGATGGAGTTGCTGGTGAAGATCGTAATTCCGTAGGCTTCGCCGTGTGTCCAAGCGTAGTTAATGTGGATCCTGGCGCTTCCCAGGCGGGGAATTACCGGGCTTGGATCTACTGTAAAAGGCATGACCGCATCATTGATGATAA
>DATHUN010000195.1:0-2196 GCA_035462205.1 Anaerolineales bacterium | reverse complement strand
CTTGTTCCCACCGGGGCGCTTCTCCCGCTGCTGATCACCAAGCACTTTGGTAAAGGAGCTATCGAACTTGGGTTGATGGAATCTGTGATGGGCGTTGGAATTATCACCGGTGGAATTCTATTGAGCATCTGGGGCGGCTTCAAAAAGAAGATCGTTACCTCGCTGACAGGCATCATGGGTCTGGGCGTAGGCGTGATGCTGGTCGGACTTGCTCCTGCCAATTTATTTGTCCTTGCATTGGCGGGAAATATCATCCTTGGAGTGATGATTCCAGTTGCCAACGGACCAATCGGCGCGCTGCTGCAATCGGTCGTTCGCCCGGATATGCAGGGGCGCGTCATGTCACTGTTGACCAGTGGCGCCACGGCCATCTCGCCGCTGGGATTGCTGATCGCCGGTCCGTTTTCCGACTGGCTAGGGATCCGCGTCTGGTTCTGGGCGGGCGGCATTCTTTGCACGTTGATTGCCTTGTCGGCCTTCTTTGTACCTGTAATTATGAACGTTGAAAATTACAAGGAAACAAATCTTCCCCCGGCAATAGATCTTATCTGACAGGTAATATACAATCCTACCCATTTCAGAGAAAGTACAAAAAAACAGAGTTGTCTCACGACAACTCTGTCTGTTTCGCAAAACTTGTCAGTCTTACGAGAGCGGAACTACATTGGCAGCCTGCAATCCCTTGGGACCTTCCTCCACGGAAAACTCCACCTTTTGTTCGGCCTCCAACTTGCGGTAGCCGTCGCTCTGAATGGCACTGAAGTGAACAAACACATCATCACCACCATCACGACCAATGAAACCATAGCCCTTGGTGGCATTGAACCATTTCACGGTTCCAACGAAGCGTTCTGACATCTTACAATTCTCCTACTTAAAAAAATTTAGCCCATCCACCTTGCGCTTTCAAAGGCGAACCGGGCACGACGCACGCAAGATTATCATGCCTGTATGTTGATGTCAAGACCGCATTTGATTCCTCTTGGTTACAACCGCATAGCGCGAGGATAAGTGAAACCAGGGCGGCGACCACTTTGTGATCGGTTTGCCGGCCCGGATGACTCGGCGAAGCCCATCCGCGTTCTCAAAGAGCTCCAACTGCAACAGCGAGCGACCCACTTCGAAAGCCGCGTGCGCATCCGAGCCCACGGTGCCGGGGATATGGTGCTTCTCCGCAAACACGCGTGCCGAGCGGTTGAATCTCGGCAGCATACAGCGTGAGTTATAGACCTCGATAGCATCCACGAATGGCAGGATCCCCAGGAGATCAGCCTCTTTCCAGGCGCCGGAGCGCATTCGGTCAAACGGGTGTGAGACACTGATGAACGCGCCCTGTTCCCTGAGCCGCCGGATCACTTCGCGCGGTGGCAGGCCGACGGGAACCTCCTCGGTCACGTATGCCGCCAGTATTTCCCCATGGGTAGTCATAATCTCCTCACCCACGATCACCAGTTCTGGGTCAAGAGACTGTGCCGCCCGCGCGCCGGCAATCGAATTGTGGTCGGTGATGATCAGCCGGTCAATGCCTTTACGCCGCGCCGCGGCAAGCAGGTCCGCCGGTGGAGTGAGAGAATCTTTCGATGCGTCGGTGTGGCAATGAAACTCAACCAGAAAAGAAGTCATGAAATTGCGATTTAAAAATCCTGAATTTATATGCTATACTTACTAGAACAGTTGTTCTAGTTTAGTAGCTCTATTAGATTTTAGCACCGAAGGCTTGGGTGTCATGTCGAAAGATGATCACGTAGAAGCTTCACCCCAACTTAATATTGCTTCGATTGTGGACCAGACTCGCGCCCTGGGACCGGGTACGCGCGCCGCGATCTGGGTCCAGGGCTGTCCGCTTAACTGTCGGGGTTGTATCGCTCCGCAATGGATTCCTTTTGTTCGCGCAAAGAACTTCACACCGCAACAGATTTTGGAGCAATTGCGCCTGGACATAATCGATGGCATGACATTTTCCGGAGGTGAACCGATGGAGCAGGCGGCCGGCTTGGCTGCCCTGATTCGCCTCGCCCGCCGGCAGAAAGATCTCAATCTGATCTGTTTCACCGGGTACCGATATGAGAGACTGCTGAAGAATCCTCCAAATCGGGGAGTTGCCGAGCTGCTGAGTCAGGTCGATGTATTGATTGATGGTCCATACATTCAAGCGTTGAATGACTCGGTCGGTCTTCGAGGCAGTTCCAACCAGCG
>DATHUN010000194.1:0-1977 GCA_035462205.1 Anaerolineales bacterium | reverse complement strand
AGACTGATTTTGAGCCGAAACTTCAAGAAGCTCTGAAGTAATCAATAAGGCGAGGAGGAGATCGTGATCTCCTCCTCGCGAAAAGGAGACAGAGATGGCAGAACTGCTTGAAATCAAAGATTTGGCAAAGCAAAAATGGAGCTTCGGAAAAAAGTGGAGCAAGCGAACACGCCAGACGTTCTGGATTGGCATGTTATTCCTTGCACCCTGGTTTATTGGGTTCGTATTGTTCACTTTCTATCCACTAGCAGCCTCTTTTGTGTACAGCTTCTCGGAGTATCACAGCAAAAAACCTCTGGTGTGGGTTGGGCTGGAGAACTACCAGACGATGTTCACCGACAAATTGTTCTGGAAATCGCTCTGGAACACTTTGTACATGGTGATTTTTGCGGTTCCCATCACTCTGATTTCCTCGTTTCTTTGTGCGGTTCTGCTTAACTTGAAAGTCAGCGGACAATCCTTTTACCGCGTCATTTATTTTTTGCCATCCATTGTCCCGACCGTAGCAAGTACTTTGCTTTGGTTATGGATCTTGAATCCACAGGCCGGCTTGGTAAATACGCTATTAGGGCATTTGGGTATTCCGGGACCGAACTGGCTGAGCGATCCTAACTGGTCCAAGCCATCTTTGATTCTACTGGGAATGTGGGGCATGGGTAGCACGATTGTCATCTATCTTTCCGGTTTACAAGATGTTCCGGTCAGCCTCTTGGAAGCCGCCGAACTGGATGGAGCCAATTGGCTGCAGCGCTTGCGCTATATCACGATTCCCATGGTTTCCCCGATCACATTGTTCAATCTCATCACGGGAATGATCTTTATGTTCCAATACTTCGCCCAGGCCTACGTCTTCCGTGGAACGCAAGGTATGGGTTATCCCCTGAACTCAACGTTGTTTTATAGTGTCTATCTTTTCCAAGCCGGCTTTCAATATTTGAAGATTGGTTACGCCTCTGCCATGGCATGGGTTTTGTTCGTGATCATTCTTGTTTGCACAATTTTATTGCTGCGAGTCACCGAACGGTTTACTTACTACGCAGGATAATGAGATGGCTACCACTGTTACTACCTCCAACAATGTTCCTGCGGTGATCGATGAAGAACGCCGCGCCAGCCTTCGACGGAAAAAGATCCGTGATTTTTTCCGAGGCTTGTTTAGCCATACGATCATCAATTTAGTCGGATTATTTTTCCTGGTCCCATTTGTTTGGATGCTGGTGACCTCGGTCAAATCGGACCAGGATGTGTTTCACACCCCGCCGCGCTGGCTTCCCTATGATAATGTCACCGTCAATGTCAATGGACAACAACTTCCCTTATACAATGTCAACACGGAAACAGGCGTTAAACAACTAGCCTTGATTAAGATCGCCGACGGTATGGGAACATTTGTCGATCCGCAAAACCCTACGCAGCAATTGCAATATGAAATTCAGCAGGGCACCACAAAAATCGCGGAGCCAATCATGCATATCTCATTCCGCTGGCGAAACTTCCCTGATGCAATGTCACGCGGCAGCCGGCCCGGTGTAGGAGCAAGCTTTTGGGTTTATTTCAAAAATAGTTTGATCATTGCTTTCTTCACGATCGTCGGCACCTTACTCTCCAATACACCAGTCGCTTATGCATTTGCGCGGATTAATTTTCCCGGTCGCGATGTGCTCTTCATTATTGTTTTGGCGACGTTGATGCTCCCGTATCAAGTCACGATTATTCCTCTCTATTTGTTCTTCAATGATTATTTGCATTGGGGCAATACCTTCCTTCCCCTCCTGATTCCTGCTTTCTTTGCCAATGCCTGGGATATCTTCTTGCTGCGCCAGTTCTTCAGAACGATTCCCGAGGAAATGTGTGATGCCGCCCGAGTCGACGGTGCTTCCGAATGGCAGATTTTCACGCGCATCGTATTGCCTCTTTCTGTACCTGTGCTCGCGGCAGTGACCGTGTTCACGTTCCTGTATGCGTGGAATGATTTCA
>DATHUN010000193.1:0-9883 GCA_035462205.1 Anaerolineales bacterium | reverse complement strand
TCATCACCTCGCAGTTGTTCTTCCCCGGCGTGACTCAAAATGACGAGGATGGCATTTACAACCCTGACCTGCTGCTCAGCATCACCGAGACCAGCGATGGTCTGGCGGGACAATACAATTTCGTCGTGCCTGCCTCATAGCCTAAAATACCATGTCACTCTGAGGGAGCGTTCGCCGCGACCGAAGAGTCTCGTACTTTTATGATTAGAGATCCTTCGCTCCGCTCAGGATGACATTTTTATATAAGTCAAGCGCGCCTCTCCGGAAAGAGAGGCGCGCTTTTGATTTAGTTTATTGCTCCTGAAAAACAGCCTGTCAGGGAATTGCCGGCCAGAAAATCATAAGGTAGTCCATCAGCCCCAAGGCAGGGAGGCTACTTCCATGGGCTGGACCATTTCCCCTTCCACCATCTTCAAAAATGCTTCCACTACGGACGGGTCGAAATGCGTGCCGGATAGCTCGCGAATTTGACGGAGTACCCTGTCTTTGGGCCAGGCCGTGCGGTAGGGTCGATCTGAAGTGAGCGCATCGTACACGTCGACGATCGAGAAGATACGTGCCGCCAGGGGGATCTCTTCGCCTTTCAGCCCGCGCGGGTAACCGCTGCCGTCCCATTTTTCGTGATGGCAGTACGGGATATCCATCGCCCCGCCCAGATAGGCGATCGGTTTGAGCATCTGAAAGGCATAAATGGGATGCATGCGCATCAGCACCCATTCTTCGTCGGTCAAGGTATCGGGTTTGAGCAGGATGCGGTCCGGGATGCCCATCTTGCCGATATCGTGCAGCAGCGCGCCGCGGCGGATCTGGACCAGCTCCTGCGGGCTCACGCCCATCTGTTTTGCCAGGCAGACGGTCATCTCGGTCACACGTTGAGTGTGCCCCTCGGTTTCCTTATCGCGCAGGTCGAGCGCCGTGGACCAGCCTTCCAGGGTGGTGTCATACGCCTCGGTCAGATCCGCGTTGGAGCGCTGCAGGTTGGCAAATAAGGTCGCATTGTCGACGGCGATGGCAGCCTGCCCGGCAAGCGTTTCGAGGAACTTCAGCCACTCCGTTTTCATGGCGATCGGGGCGCGGTGATAGATCTCCAGGGCGCCCAGCAGATTGCCCTTGGCGATCAGCGGCGCGATGAAGTAGGCGGCAGCATGTTCCTCTACGATTAGCTCGGCACGGTCGGGAATTTCAGCAGGCGATTCGATCTCGGCACGCCCCAGGATGCGATGTTCCTGGACGGCATAGCCTGCCCGCCCTTCTCCCAGTTGCAGGCGAGTGTTTTTGATCAACTCTGTTCGAAAGCCCTGACCACTGCTGTATTCCAGGGTCTGTGCTTCCGGGTCCAGCAGCAGGATGGCACAGGCATCCACGTGCAGCCGGGTGCGCGTCTGGTAGAGCACGACTTGCAGGGTCTGGCTTAATTCCTGGTTGGACGTAATGGCGAGATCGATCTCCCGCAAGGCTTTCTCATGCTTAAGGTGCAGCTGTGCTTTTTCGTAAAGCTGGGCGTTATCGATCGCCAGCGCGGCGTGACCGCCAAAGATGGCGCCCGTCTCGAGATCCTGCGGATGGAAGCGCTGCGGATCTTCTGAATCCAGGATCATCAACGCTCCGAGCACATGCATTCCTTTGATGAGGGGAATCCCGATCATCGACTGGATACCGAAGCGCTCGATCATCGTTTGATCCACGTCCGCAGAGTGGCGCGCATCGTTGAGCAGGATCGGCTTTCGCTCCCGGGCGACCCGCGCTCCCAGCAAATGGGGATCGTAGATGGGAAACCGCAGCCCGATGAACTGCTCGGCGCCGGGCCCGTAGGCGGCGAACCCGACCAGCTCGCCTTCCTCCAGCAGCCAGAGAAAAGCTGCATGCGTTTTGAAAACATCCACACTTTCCCGGCAGATCAGGTCGAGCAGATCGCGCAGATCGAGGATTTCGCCCAAAGCCCGGCTGAGGCGTTCCAGCCTTTCGGATAATTCTCGCTCTCGGCGCTCCGTGATGAGAAGAGCTTGATTTTCTTTATTTCGTTTGACCAGCTCTCGCGAGGCATTACGGACGATCAGGAACAGGCTCCCGTACAGGATTACGAATGCAATCCCTACGACGCTCCAGACGGTATAGCGGATGTGGAGGAGACGCGGCTGTAGTTTGGATAGATCATAATAAACTTCGTACGCCCCCAGAATTGTGTCGGAGTCCGCTGGCTGGAGGGGGACATAAATCTCGAAGAGTTGCCGGTACTGACCGCGTTCGGCGATGTTCTCCTCGGCTTCGAGATCCGAAATATCCATTCCGACCTCGCCGTCGAGCGCCTCCTGCAGCTCATCGTCCATCGGGAAGGTTTGTCCCATGATATTTCTCTCATCCGAATAGACGAGCATGCCATCATGTTTCCAGATTTTCATGCGCACGATATCGCTGCTCAACAGCGTATTATGAATCAGCGTATCGATTTGCTCATAGCGCTGCCCGCCTAAAGCTGTCTCTAAATCAGCAGCCGTCAGGTTCTTGTTCAGGATGTTCCTTGCCTGGTTTGCTGTATTTTCTGCCACGGCCGAGAGGGCATCACGCTCCAGCGCGTATTCCAAACGCCATGCCAATCCCGTTGCGATCAGCAACGTGATAAACGAGGATACGAGAGTGAAGCGGGCAAGCAGGCTGAGCCTTGAAAACGTTTTGCGGATCATGGGCATCGACGATATACAAGGATATTACCATCATCAATACTGTCTACTCATGTCAAAGTTGTTATGTACATTGATAATCAATTGCAATATCGAGAGAATGGCGGGCGCGGTAAACAAACTGTAAAGTCCTCTCGCCGCGTTTGGGACTATACTGCCCATCGAGCCCACGGGGTCTGTAAAAACAGGTTGCAAAGTTTACCGAAAGAATAAAAAGAGCAGGGGAGGATATAGCAGGATATAGGCAGCATATGGGCACCTTATAGGCACTCTTCATTCCTTAGCCACCTAAAGCGACAGAATCACGAAGCACCTTGGAGAACATTACACCAGGAAGGACAAGACAATGACCAAAGTCAATTTCAATCCAAGCAATAAAGGCTGGCGCGGCAAGATGGGCGAGCTGATCTTCCGCCTGTTGCCCAACGGCACTGCCGTGGTCAGCCGGGCGCCGAAAAAGAATAAGAAGACTAGGTTCAGCGAGAAGCAGCTTAGCCACCAGGAGCGCTTTCAAGCGGCGTCCTGCTATGCCTCCCGGGCTTCGAAAGACAACCCGATCTACGCCGAGCGCGCCGCGACAATGCCGATGATCACTGCCTACAACCTGGCACTGGCCGACTGGTTCCATGCTCCCGTCATCCATCGCATCGAGCGCGTAGATGGTCGTATCCTGGTGAAGGCGAGTGATAATGTGCTGGTCACCAAAGTGCAAGTGACTGTCTTCGATGAAAAGGGAACGGTTTTAGAAAGGGGAGAAGCGGTGCAAGGGGAGCAAGATTGCTGGGAGTTTGTTTCTCCCGTCGAGGGAAAGAGAATTGTAGCAGAAGCGTGGGACCTGGCAAAGAATGTGACCCGGCTCGAGCTGATGTGAAAAATGTATTGCTAAGGGGATAGAGACGGAACGGGCTCCAACTCGTTAAAAGAAATATAATATTTGATGGTCAACCTCCTCAAACTCGCTCGCTTGCAATTCCTGATCGCCGGCCTGGCTCTTTTTCTATTTGGCGCCCTGGTGGCAGTTTTGCTTGGGTCGCCGTTCTCTTGGGCGCGGCTGCTACTGGGCTTACTGATCGTCCTGCCGGCGCAGCTTTCGGTCAACTTTGGCAATGACTACTTTGACGTGGTTTCCGACCAACCGGATGGCGGCACGTTTATCAGCGGCGGCAGTGGTATCCTGTTGCAGCATCCCGAGCTGCGCCCAACGGTCAAATGGATCGTCACGGGTCTGATCGTCTTTTCGCTCCTCATCGGTATCATCTTTCAGCAGGTGTATGCCTATCCATTTTGGATGATTGGATTTGTGATTCTGGGCAATCTGATCGGATGGATCTATTCGGCCCCGCCCTTCCGGCTGGTGGAGCGTGGGCTAGGGGAGGTATGCCTGATTCTCGTGGTTGGGTTCCTTGTCCCGGCGATGGGTTATGTCACCATGCGCGGCGCGTTCGACCCAACGGGAGCCTTGTTCCTGGTCCCCTTGCTATGCTACGGATTGGTGTTCACGCTGAGTGTGGAGATCCCCGATCTGGAAGTGGACAGCCAGGCAGCCAAGCGCACCTGGATCGTGCGGACCAGTCGCCGGGCCGGCTTTACGCTGGTCGGCTTGGCTCTGCTCACTGCTACGGGATGGTTCTTCCTGGCGCCGCGTTTGACGGGGACACCCATCCCGATGGATTTTCGTATCGCCGGCGGACTGTCCATGCTACCGCTCCTGCCGGGACTCTGGGGCCTGCTGCGGCAGCCGGCAGATCGTCCACTCGCGACACAGATCGCCACTACCATCGTCCTGACCCTGGCACTCTTTGCCATTTTGCTGGATGTGTATTTAGTGGTGCTGATCTGACCCGCTCTGCCTTCAGCATTTCCCCGGACGGGGAGTCTTGTTTCCTTATAGCTTAACTCCTCCCCTTGTAGGGGGAGGCAGGGAGGGGATCTCCCCCACTACATTCAACGGCTCCTGACTCGTCGCCAGAATCCTCACCTCCGGACACGTACGCAACAGTGTCTCGGCAAGCTGCGCGCAGGCATGGCGCACATGGTCGCAGTGGATGAGCAGTAGCAACAGATTTTTCTCACGCAGCCCTTCGATCAGCGACACGGTCAGCGAGCGGTTTGGGTCAGGACAAATGCCCAAATTCGAAGCGACAGTTTCCAGTACCTGAGAAGGATCCTTTACCAGGCCTGCGTCCACCCACCAGGCGCCATCAGAGAATTGATCCGCTAATGTTGTTGCAGTTGCCAGGGCGAGTGCATCGCCATCGCCGAGCAGGGTCACCAATGGGTTTGCTTCGAGCAACGGAATGATTTGCGCAACATCTTGTTGAGCAAACTCGACAGATGATGTGGGCAAATTGCCGCGTACCGTTTCCCGTGCGGGAACAACGTTCCCTAACGCGTCATGCACTTCCTGTGCGGAGCCAAAACGATCTTTGGGGTTTTTCTCTAAGAGGCGTAGAACGATTGCCTCCAGCCCAGGCGGCACGTCACTGCGAGATTGGCTGGGCGGCTTGACCGTCCCTTCCAGGTGCTGGGCGAGAATGGTCTCCTCGTCGAAATCCGAGAACGGCACCCGGCCGGTGATCATCTCGTAGAGCGTCGCGCCGAGCGCATATAAATCCGAGGGAATATCTGCAGGCTGCCCGGCGATCATCTCGGGGGCGAGGTAGAAAAGCGTCCCCGCAACGTGGCTTTCGCTGGGGAGGTTCTCCGTCCCGCGCGGACGAGCCAGACCGAAGTCCATCAGCTTGACAAAATAATGGAAACGACGCATTTCAACCAGCACATTGCCCGGCTTGAGATCGCGGTAGACAAAGCCCTGGCTGTGGGCATACTCGAGCGCCTCGCAGATTTGCTCCGCGATATCGATGATGCGTGCAAAGGTCAGGTTCGTCATATCGAGCAAGCTCCTGCCTTTCAGGAGTTCCATGACGATGTATGGCTGCTGCGGATCAGCGTCCACGATACCCGTCTCGTAGACTTCGACAATATGCGGGTGATGGAAGCGAGCGGAAATTGCCGCTTCCTGTGCAAACTGCTGGCGAGTCAGCGCGTTCGACTTCTCAGCGTTGATGACCTTGATCGCCACATCACGATCCTTGGCGATGTCATGAGCGCGGTAGACGATCCCCATCCCGCCACGACCGATCTCTTCCTCCAGGCGGTAGCGTTCATTGACAAGTGCGCCAACACCCAGCGCCGTCGAGGCGAGGGAGTCTGTCGATTTATCCTTCTGCCAGAGTTTGCTAAAAAGCTTTGCCATTGTATTTTGGATTATATACCTGACGCCCTCCCTACGGTCCGGGTACCTCCCCCAAATTCGACATTAAAAGTTTATACATCAACCGAAATTTCTGTTGCCGAATTTGGGGGAGGACGGGAGGGGGTCCTGGCGTGAGAGTGGTTATAATATTTTCACACCAACCATGCGCGTTCTCCTGCTTTCCGATATTCATGCCAACTTAACTGCACTGGATGCGGTGCTGCAGGACGCCGGAACGCTCGAGCAGGTTTGGTGCCTGGGGGATGTCGTCGGTTATGGACCACAGCCGAATGAATGCATCAGCCGCTTGCGTGAATTGAATCTCATCTGTCTGGCGGGGAATCATGATCTGGCGGTGATCGGCAAAACATCGCTGTACGAATTTACCGACCGTGCCCGCGAAGTGATCTTCTGGACGCGCCACTGGCTGACGTCGGAAAATCACGAGTGGCTCGCTTCCCTGCCGACTTCTCCTCTCGTGGTGGGGTATGGCATCACGCTCGTGCATGCCAGCCCGCGGGACCCGATCTGGGAGTATATTGTGACCCGTGAGATCGCCCGGGATAACCTGGCGTTCATCGAAACACCCATCTGCCTCAACGGGCATTCGCATATGCCGGTCATGTTCCGCAAGCCGTGGGATGGATTGAAAATTTTGGAGGAGCCATTACGCGTCGATCGCCCCGTCCATTTGATGACGTATGACCAGGTTTTCCTCAATCCGGGCAGTGTGGGGCAGCCACGCGATGAAGATCCACGCGCCTCGTATGCCATTGTCGATCTCGAAGAAATGACCTTCACACTGCGGCGCGTTCCCTATGACTTTACTGTCACTCAAAAACTGATGAAACAGGCGAAACTCCCCGACCGCCTGATCCGCCGGTTACGCTTTGGACAATAACTACATTGGAGGCAGCTATGTATCGAAAAATCCTTGTCCCGCTGGATGGCTCAAAAGTCGCCGAAGGCGTGTTGCCGCATGCGAAAGACCTGGCATACTCCCAGGGTGCCGAGTTGATCTTATTGACAGTCGGCGCCAACCCCGCTATGGACTTCGTCTTCTCCGATCCCGGACTGGCGCGCAGCGCCGTCCAGGAACAGGAAGAACGCAGCAAGAAATATATTTCTGAGGTCGAGAACCATCTCCAGTCGGCCGGCTTCAGGACGTCCACGGTATTGCGGGTGGGATCGGTAGCGGATGTGATCCTCGGCGTAGCAGAGGAACTGGGTGTGGATTGCATTGCCATGTCCACGCACGGTCGCACGGGACCGGCACGCTGGCTGCTGGGCAGTATTGCCGAGCGGGTAGTGCATAATTCCAAAATACCAGTGTTGTTGATACGAGCGAAAGAGTGAGCCCTACCGCCCTTTGGCCACTTCCCCTAAATACGACATAATGATTTTGGATAATCATGTAGTGTCCAGGTGTCGTATTTGGGGGAGGACAGGAGGGGGTCTTGTCCTCCGGACAGGAGTCGAACCTGTAACCTACGGCTTATAAGACCGTTGCTCTAACCATTGAGCTACCGGAGGCTGACTGTAAAATTTTATCATCAAGAACTACTTAGTACCTACAACCCACGCAACCTGCCAGTTCTCGTGAAAACGATCTGGTCCTTTCAGAGCGGGCAGTTTACTCAACGCCTCTGCGTGAAACTGTTCGAGGATTTCACTCGGCATATTCTCCAAGGCAAAGCGCGAGCCGTGTGTCCATTTGGATTCCCACCATTCTTGTTCATTACTATAAATCAGTTGATAGTCTTCCGTGAGAATCGTACTCTCACGAAAATCAGCGACGAGCATTGCTGACTGAATTTCGGGCGGCTTGTTCAGCTCTTTCCCTCCGCTCATCGGTGCGATCGGAAAGCCATATCGTTCATGATAGGAAACCAGCGATTCATTGAACCAGTTCCAGCGTTCATCCGAGCGACCGACAACACAGACAATGAGTTTGCCGTTTGGCAGTAAAACCCGCTTCCATTCTTTCAAGGTGACGTCGGGCTGCGGGAAGAAAAAGATGGCGAAGCCGCACAGGACAAAATCAAATGTGTTAGAAGGGAAGCCCAAAGCATCACCATCCATCTGGCTGAGGGAAATCTTCTTTTCACCTTGCTGTTCCCCTTCGCTCTTCGTCACACGCAACATCTCGTAAGCGAGATCAATCCCAACTGTCAAACCTCCTTCACCGTTTGTATCTGCGGCCGGAAACAAGCTCGCCCCGCGACCGCAGGCGACATCCAGCACGCGGGCTCCCGGGAAGATTCTTGCTAATTCCACCGTTCGTCTTCCACTGTGTTTGAAGAAATTGGGTCCGACGCCGCCGTAGAATGGAGCAACCCGGTTGTAAAGATCAGCCACAATCTTCTTCGGAGTGGGATTGTTTTTCATTTGAAATGCCATGTCACTCTGACCGAGGGAAGCGTATTTACCCTGCGTAGCGAAGAGTCTCGCCTACGGAAACAGAATTTCTCAGGGTTCCGTAAAAATCTTATAGACTTGCAGTTTTTCACTGACGCCCTTCACGCCCACTTGCTCCGAGGCGATATTGTAAGACTCAATAGCCTGGCGCACGCCGGGAAAGTTGTAGACATCTTCACTGATGTAAATCTCCCCCGCATCTGCCAGACCCTGGACACGGGCGGCGATGTTCACGGTTTGACCGAAGTAATCGAGACGGTCGTTGAGCGTGACTACGATGGAGTGCCCCGAATGGATGCCGATCTTGAGGACCAGCTTGTCCGAGATGTTATGGTTGAAGGCTTCGATGTCACGTAACATTTGCAGGGCGGCTTGCACGGCATTAAGCGGCGTCATAAATGTCGCCATCACCGCATCCCCGATGGTTTTGACGGTCGCTCCCTCGTAGCGGTTGATCACGTTCCCCAGCGTGTCAAAATGCTGGCGGACCAGGAAGTAGGCTTTCGGGTCACCAATCTGGTCATACAGCGCCGTGGATCCTTTCAGGTCGGTAAACAGGAAGGTGATGTCCTTGACCGCGATCCCTTCGTTGACAGAGACCGTCTCACTGCGAAAGAGCGTGCGGAAGGTCTGGGTGGTGATCAGGCGTTTGCCCGATAGAAACGGATCGAAGGTGATCCCGTTCCGAGGGGGCACGCCGGTAAAGTGAGCCATCCACAGGCAGGCGCGCCGGTCCTGATGATTTTCGATTTCCACCAGCAGTTGTCCGCTGGAGAGGCAGCCGAGGTGGTCAAACGTGAGCGCTGCATAACCATAATCGAGACGCCCAGGCGGCGCTTCCTGATCGAGCATCTGGAATTGTTGGCCGGCCATGTGAATGGTGATCGTTTGCAGGTCGGGTAGGGAGTCGGGTGCGACGGGAAAGCCAGCCGTGAGGCGATCGGTCAGGTTGGTGATGATCACAATGCCGAGCTCGACCGGAATTTCTACACGTCGCTTTTCTCCAGGTTCCAGGTAAGCAAGAAGTTTTGTCACCGCCCGGATCAGATTCTCGTGACTCCAACCCTCCAGCCAGGAGTGGACGCCGCGCGCCAGTTTGTATTTGAACAGGTAATCCTCGGCCGAGAGCAATTCGGGATGATGAAATACGATCTCGCGGATGGCGCTTGAAATCGTAAAGCTGACCTGAATATAGTCGTCAAGCGTTGCCGTCGTCTCGAACGCGCATTGATTACACACGTAGGTCGAGTGCAGCTTGTGCATCTGGCGGAAGCTATCCACGACGTTGCCGCAGGTCGCGCAGACCAGATGCCATTCCATTTCGAACAGTCCCAGCTTGGCACTGTGCAGGAAGAGATCGATGACTTCCGTCTCTGCAGTCCCTTTTTCGGTTGCGAACTGAATCGGGTTGATCCGAAAGAGAGAATAATCGTCACCATTGCGGATCAGCGTTTCCAATTTGGAAATGAGGCGCGGCGACCAGGAGCGAACTGTTTCGAGTTTCCCCAATAGATCGTCGAGCAAGGTTTCG